>JAYTXV010000143.1:0-6197 GCA_043742805.1 Caulobacteraceae bacterium
AACGCCGCCATCGAATCCTCTCCAGAGGCCGCGCTCTGGCTGTTGCGCCAGCTCACCACCCGGATTCGCAACCTCACCGATCGGGTGTTCGAACTGAGCGCGCTCAATGTCCAGTCCCGTCTGCACTGCGAGCTGTTGCGCATGGCCGCCAAGTCGCCAACCGGGCTGGAAATCAGCCCCGCCCCGACCCACGCGGAACTGGCCAACCGCATCGGCACTCATCGTGAAGCCGTCACTCGGGAGATGCGAGCCTTGACCACTCAGAACATCATCAAGACAGGTCGCCGGCGCCTTGAATTCGTTGACCTGGAACGCCTGCAGACAAACGTAGGCAAATTTGTCCTTCACGGCGCCGAGCCAGACAGGACCACCTGAAGCGATTGGGAGCGGGGCGGGGCGTGGATGGGCAAGATCAGGATCGCGATCCTCGGCGGCGGGGCGGCCGCCCTGGCCGCCGCCTACGAGTTGTCGGCCACGCCGGAACTGCGGGCGCGCTTCGAAATTGATCTGCATCAGATCGGCTGGCGGCTGGGGGGTAAATGCGCCTCAAGCCGAAACCGCCAGAAACGGGGCCGCAACGAAGAACACGGCATGCATGTGCTTGGCGGATTCTACCACAACGCCTTCAGCCAGCTGATCCCGCTGTATGAGGCTTGGATGACCGTGTCGCCCGCCACTGCGATCCCCTTCGCGACAGCGTTCAAGGGGCACAATACGTTCACCCTGATGCAGCGGCAGACCGACGACTGGCGCGCCCTCAGCGTCGAACTGCCGACCAATTCGAAGGTCCCGGGCGTCGATCCAGAGGCGATAACCCCGCGCGTGATGCTGGGCAGGATGGTGGCCTGGGTGTGTCAGGCGCTTCGCCGCCTGGCCAGCGGCGATCCGCCCGGCCTCTGGCTACGGACGGTCGAAGGCTGGAATGCTCCGCCACTCGGGCGGCGGCTGGTCGCCATGGCCCAGCGGGGCGAGGCCCTGGCGGACCGCCTGTCCGATGCGACCCACCTGCTGCACGCGGGTGACTTGCTTACATCTATCGCGGCGCATATCGGCGAGGTGCAGAGCATCGCCCGGGAGCTTGGCGAGGGTCATCCCCCGCTTGGGCCCGATTGGGTTGGCGTCCTCGAACTGATCGCCACCATCGCCAGAGGGTTTATCGATGACCGCCTCGACGCCCGGGGCTTCGACAGCATCAATAGCGAAAACGCCAGTGACTGGTTGACCCGGCACGGCGGCTCGGCTCGCGCTGTGTCATGCCCTCTGCTTCAGGCGGGCTACCACTATTCATTCGCCTTCGAGAACGGCGACTCGACCAAGCCCAACATCGCCGCCGGGGTGGGTATTCGCGGCCTGCTGCGCATGGTGTTTGGCTACCACGGGTCGGTATTCGTGCATATGCTGGGCGGCATGGGTGAAATCATCGCCGCGCCCTATTTCGAGGTCCTACGGGCGCGCGGCGTTCGTTTCCACTTTTTCCATCGGGTCGAGGAACTGATCCCCGGCCCCGACGGCCGGCTGGCGGAGATCAAGATTCGTGTCCAGGCAAAAACCACCGCGGGGCTAGCGTCCTATGAGCCGCTTTTCGACCATGACGCCGGCGATGGCGGAACACTCAGGCGGTGTTGGCCCGAGGCGCCGCTCTTCGAGCAACTGGCCGACGCAGGCTCGGTGAGGCAGGCCGGCGATCTTGAAAAATGGATCGACAGCGAGGGATTCGGGACCGAGATGTCTCTGAAAGTCGATGAGGATTTCGACCTCTGCATTACGGGAATGTCGATCGGAACCATGCGCGAGACCACCAAACGCCTGGGGACAGCGTATCAACCCTGGCAGGATATGCTGGACGCCGCCGGCGTTACCCCGACCATCGCCGCTCAGATCTGGCGGTGGGAGACCGCCGCCAGCTTCCACGGAGTCAGCCTGGATGGTCTGATGACCGGCTATGAAGCGCCCCACGATACCTGGGGCGACATGAGTTTCCTGGTCGACTTCGAACAAACCGACGCGAAAGGCGCCAGACCCCACAGTCTTAGTTATCTATGCGGCCCCATTACCCACGCACCGGAAGCGGATCGCGACACGCGCCCGGCAATCGAAACCAAGATATGGTTGGAACGCTTTGCGTGCGGTATTTTTCCTGGCCTGAAAGACGACGAGGGGTGCTATCGTATGGACGGGGAAATCGAGCGGTATACCCGGATCAACGACGACCCGATCGACCTCTATGTGACCTCGCCCGCGGGATCGATCGACAAGCGCCTTCGCGTCGATGAATCCGGCTTCCCCAATCTGATGCTGGTGGGCGATTGGACACGCAATAATTTCGACTGCGGCGCGGTAGAGACGGCAATCTTGTCGGCGAAGTTGTGCGCGCGGGCGATCAGTGGAGCCCCTGTTTTCATCTACGGCGAAAGCGACTTCGCCTGAAGGACTACCGAGCCTCACGGCATGCTGGACCGGACAAACGAAACTGTTGATGAATTCGGCGCTGTCCTCGTTGGGTTCGACGTCGAGGGATTTTCACGAACCGTGGAAAAGGCCGCAATTCGCTACGGCCCCGGCGCCGGCGAACTCGCGGCCCAGCGAATCCTGGCGGGCGAGCGGATCGCCACCGACCTGGCGCGCCGCTCAGGTTTGCGATTCGCCGACGCGCTCGGCGACGGGGCCGTCTATCTGAAGGTTCAAGAACCACCGTCCGCCCGGGACATCCGCTCGCTGCAGCGGTTCCAGGAGGAGCTTAAATACACTCACCTGAAGCAGACGGGGCTCTCGATCCGGACCGCCTGGACGCACGGACCGGTGCGGCTGATGCGTCCGACCGCCCCCATGCTGGAACACAGCGAAGTGCTCTGGGGTCCGGCGGTGGCTCAATTGCATACCGCGCTGTCCCGTCGCCCGCTTGGCTGGCGCCCCGCCGGGCAGGATCGACTCGGGCGTCCCGACCTTGCCAACCGCGAAGGCGAGATCGCGGAGATGACCTTTGTCTTTCTGCGGCTCTGCCGGAGCGCCGAATGGTCGCTTGTGGATGAGCACACGCTCAACGACGCCCTGGGTCTGATCGCGAAATGGGCCGAACACCTGGATGGCCGACTCGAGCGTATCACCCATGACGAGAAGGGCCTGCACGTCCGCGTCGGCCTACCGGGCGTGAACATCTCGAACCGCGACTGGGATACCATCCTGCGAGAACCCCAGGTCGCGCTTAGGGCGCTTGGCCTGGACGGCGCGATCGCGGCGGCCGGTGGACCTGTCTATCGCGGACCTTCGGAACATGGATCAACAATCGTGCACGGCGGTCCGGTCAACCGCGCGGCCAAGCTCTGCGCCGCCCAGCCACCGGGTGGGCTGGCGGTACATTCGTCCCTTTTAGCCAATGTCGCGCCGGCCACCCGCGCGCCCGGCGCGGTCATCGGTCGTGAAGCGGAGACAGACAAAGCCTTGCTTTGGCTTGCGGGCAGTGGCCCCCGCCTTGTGATGCTGTGGGGCGACGCCGGCATGGGCAAAAGCCACCTGTTGCGGGACATTCTCGCCCAAAGCCAGGCCGCGACCCGCGCGTCCGTCGCCGGGGCGCCGGCGCGAATGCTCGACCCGATGGGCGCATGGTTCGAACTGATCGGCCTCGGCGCGAAAATGCAGCGTCCCGAAGGTGATGACCTGGCCTGGGGGGAGGAAGCCTTCGCTCACGCCGGTCTCGATATCGCCCTACTGCCTCTTTGCGCGCGGGCTCTGCGCGGTGTCGAGACCGCAAGCGATTTCACCCAGGCGCTGAGCGGCGGCGAGCGGGCGGCGCGGACCCAGGAGGGCGTTCTCGCACTGATCGGCAGTTTGGCCCACGATAGACCCGTCTTGTTCGCCATCGACGATCTGCACGAGTTGGACGAGCCGTCGATAGCCTTGACCTTGTCGCTTCTGGACCGAGGCCTGCCGGTGAGAATTCTCGCCACCAGACGGCCATCCCGGGACGATGGGCGGCTGGCGGAACTGCAACGGCATCTCTCGACTCTTGAAATTCCGATACCTCCGCTTTCAGCTTCGGAAATTGTCGCCCTCGTCGGCGCTCTCGGAGACCGCGGCCTTGATCCCGCCGAAATCATGGCGATTTCGGGGGGCAATCCTTCCGGGGCGGTTCAGGCGGCCTTCGCGCTGCTTGACGAAGGCGAGGCGGATGTCGAGCGCACGCTCGGAGCGATCCTTGACCGCAGGCTGAATCGGCTGGCGCTCGACGAGCGGGAGGTTCTGCGCGCCCTCTCCGTTGCCGATCGGTCATGGCAGGCCGCCGACCTGGACCGCATCGCCCCGCCGGAAGGCCGCGCGCGCGACATCGAGGAGACTTTGGAGCGGCTGACACGGGCGAAGCTGATCGAACGGGCGCCCGCCAACGCCGAGGCCTTCAGAACATCGCACCGCCTGTTGGCCGATCTGGTGAGGCGGCGAACACCGGCTGGGGTAAAACGACGGCTGGCCGGACGGGCGGCCCGGCGACTGACCCAGATCAGCCCCGGCGGCTTGGGCTCCACAGCCGTGGAGATCGCGCGGCTCTGGGGGGAAGCGGGATCACGCGGCCGCGCCGCGATACTTTATGAGCGCGCCGCGCGATCGGCGGCGCTGGAAGGCGCCGACTCCGTCTGCGCCAGGCTGCTGGCCCTGGCGCTGGCGCTGTTCGAAGACGACCCATCGGAGGATCGGCCCCGCCGCGTGATCCGCTGGCTGGCCGAGATGTCCAGGGCCCAATGGTCGATGGGCCTGGTCGATGTCGCCAATCTGACGGCGCGCGACGCCGTTTCCAGGGCGCGGCTGGAGGTGCTCCCGACCAATCTCAGGGACAGCGCTGTCGCCGCGTCGGCCATGCGGGCGGAGACCGGTCAATTCCTTGGCGATGTTCGAGAGATGGTGATCGGAACTCTGGAGGCGGGGCGTCTCGGCGCCGCGAGCTCGGAGCGAATCGCCGCCCAGGGTCGAGGCCTCAGCGCCCTGGGCTACGTTCTCGGCCTGGCCCGGATGACTGGCGCGGCCGACCGTATTCTGCGCCGGGGCGAAGGCATGGCCTCCGGCGTCGATCCGCGACCCGCCGCTTTCGCCCTGACCGCCCGGGCGGTTCTGCACTTCATCTTTTGCCGGTGGGCCGAGGGAGAGGAAGCCCTGGACAGGGCCAGGACCATCTGCGCCGCCTGGCCGCAGCATCACCTGATGGATGTGATCGAAACGACCTGTGGGATCGGCGCCCATCTTCAGGCTGACGGCGAACGGGCGCTTGTCCACTTCGATGCCCTGGCTTCGCGGGCGCTGGAGCGGGGATCGCTGCTTCACGTTGGCTGGGCCGACTACGCCAGCGCCCAGACGCTGCTGGCGTTGGACCGGGCGCACGAAGGCTGGGCGCGGCTATCGTCCGCCGAGGATCGCCTGCGGGGGCTCACCGACCGGCAATCCACCCATATTTGCCTGGGACTGCGAGCCCGCCTAGCCTGGCGTCTTGGCGAGATCGACGAGGCGCTCTCGGTGGCGATCCTGTGCGGGGAAACCAGCCGCGCCCTGCCGCCCACCAACTACAGTTCCACCGAGGCGTTCTCGGCGCCGGCTCTGGTCGGCGCGCTGATCTTGGCGACCGGGGGCACGATCGCGCAACGTCAAATCGCGCAACGTCTCGTGCGTCGACACCTCGGCGATCTTGAGCGATATGCCCTGGTGTTCCCCATCGCCCGGCCTCGCCTGGCTATTGTGAAGGCCGTGATCGGCGCCTCGAACGGGCGCTCGCGGACCCTGGCGCGGTTTGAGACCGCGGCTGGGCGCGCCGATCGAATGGGTCTTGGCTTCGAGGCTGCCCTGGCGCGCCAAATCCGCGCCGATTTAGCCGATCGCCGATGATTCCCGACCGGAGCTCCGCCATGCCACCATCCACGCTTCCCATCTTCATCCGCATGGTCGGCGATATCGTTGGTTCGCCCCCTTATCGGGCTACGGGTTGCCTGATGCAGGGCCTGTTCCTCAAAGGCGACCGCAACGCCCAGCAGAGCTTCTGCGATACGGTTTTAAATCGCCCCGCGAGAGGCGAGATGATTTTCCACGCCCTGACCGATCACGTGCTGATGACGTCGATCTACGCCGACACCATGAGCTCGACCGACCCGATCGACGCCAGCAAGGGCGTGGTGCGTGAATGGGATGTGGGGTTCTGGACAGCCGTCCGCGGTGGCAGGATC
>JAYTXV010000144.1:0-3107 GCA_043742805.1 Caulobacteraceae bacterium
ATCCCGACACCAACCGACGTGGCCTTTTCCCTCGCCGCCTTGGCGGTGTTCGGCCGGCGGCTACCCGATTCCCTGCGGCTGTTTTTGCTGACCCTGGCAGTGGCGGACGATCTGGGCGCGATCGTTCTGATCGGCCTGTTGTTCTCCACACCCATCCACCCGGTGTCGCTGTCCGGAGCCTTGCTTACCCTGGGCGGCTTAGCCACGCTGTCGCGGTGGAAGACCGCGCCCAAGCTGATCTATGCGGCGGGGTTCGTGGTGGTTTGGGCCTTCACCCTGCAGTCGGGCGTCAACACCTCGGTCGCCGGCTTCGCCTTCGCTCTGACCGTGCCGATCAACGCGCACCGGGCCGACCAACAGAGCTTGCTGAAGACTTTCATGGATGGCCTCCACCCCTACGTCGCCTATGGCGTGCTGCCGTTCTTCGCTTTCGTTTCCGCCGGTTTCTCTTTGGCGGATCTGGGTTGGAAGGGTCTGTTCGGCCCTATGCCCCTGGGCGTCGCCCTGGGTCTGCTGATCGGCAAGCCTTTGGGTGTCCTGGGGTTCTCGGCCTTGGCGGTGGCGGTTCGGCTCGGCCGGCGGCCGATGGGGGCCAACTGGCTGGAGCTGTTCGGGGTCTCCCTGCTCTGCGGCGCAGGCTTCACCATGAGCTTTTTCATCGGCGCCCTGGCCTTCAGCCCCGCCGACCAGGCCGTCCAGGGCCAGCTCCGCGCGGCGGTGATCGCGGGCTCGTTGCTGGCCGTGCTGGCCGGCGGCGCGGTGCTGGTCCAGGCGCGGGCGAGGCGGGGGCTGGGCTGAATTGTTCGGCGGTTGGGCCGTATCGTCAAGCGCTCTAAAGCGCCGCCTTGATCGCCGCGCCGGCTTCCTTGGCCGCTATCACCACGGCGGGCGAGACATCGCCCATGATGTAGAAATCGTGCACCAGCGCCGCGTAGTGGAGGTGGCTGGCCGGCACGCCCGCGGCGATCAACGCCAGCGCATAGTCACGGCCCTCGTCCTGCAGGGGGTCGAAACCAGCGGTAACCACCATGGCCGGCGGCAGCCCGGTCAGATCCTTTACCTGGGCCGGGGCGGCCCGCAGCCAGTCGGGATGACCGGCATGGGCCAGCGACTTTTCGAAGAACGCCATCACCGCGGTCGACAGCACCGGCCCGTCGAGTTCGAGACGGGAACCGGTGGGTTCCGCCGGGGTCAGGGCAGGGTAGAACAGGAGTTGAAGCTTCAGTTGTCGGGCGGCGTCCTCGCGCAAGTCGATGGCCACAGAGGCGGCTAGGTTGCCGCCGGCGGAATCGCCGCCGACCCCGATCCGAGCCGGGTCCACGCCGATCTCGGCGGCATGGTCGAACGCCCAGCGGGTGGCTTCAAGCGCGTCGTCATGGCCGGCCGGGAATGGGTGCTCTGGAGCCAGGCGGTAGTCGACCGCCAGGACCTTGGCGTCGGAATAGCTGGCCAGTCGCCGGCAATGGGCGTCGTGGGTTTCAAGATCGCCGATCACCCAGCCCCCGCCATGGAAATACACCAGGCAGGGCGCCGGATTGACGGCCGTGGGCGGGGTGTAGAGCCGAACCGGAATCGGCCCGCCGAGTCCCGGAACCGTGAGATCACGCGCCACGACGTCGGCGGGGCTCGAACCGACGTTCTGTCCGGTGCGCTGGGCCTGGTAGAAGCCCCGCAGCACGTCGAGCGGCAGGGCTTCCAGCGGCGGCGAATCGGCCGGCGCAGCGGCGGCTTCGGCGTCCAGCATGGCCTTGAAATGCGGGTCGAGCATCGGCGTTTCCTGTGGGTTGGACCCGGCTTCCCCGGATCGTGATTTACGGCTCTCGCCTTAGCGGGCCGCGGAGGCGCCGCCAAGGGCGCCCGGCGCCCAGAGCCTGGCAATCCGCGCCTGCCACAGGCACAGCAGCGGCGTGACGACCAGCTCCATCACCAGGGCCCAGTGCATCGGCCCCGGATCGCCGTGCGCCAGCACCCCGCCAAGGCGCGCCAAGCCGCCGACAACCACGATCCCGGTCAGCACCCGGATCACCCCACCTCGCCGCTCGATCGTCGGCGCGCATCCCCAGAACACCAGGCCAATTCCCAGCAGCAACCCGGAAAGATAGCGTATGTGACTGTCTTCACCTGCTCCGGCCCACGGACCAAACGCCGCCTCGCCCATCACGGCGCCGACACCGCCTCCGAGCACCGGCACAAGTCCAGCCAGGAAGATGACGATCTGCAGGGCGCGTCGTTCCATCGGATGTTCCTTAAGGAGCCGGTTCTTGACCGATATCGGACTTTGGCGCATAAACCCGCGCTTCCGGCGCCAGACATTAGCCTAGCGCCTCCACCGCCACGACCCCCTTGTCGCCGAACGTCGGCGATGCGGGACGAGGGCGGAGGGGACCCCCGTCCGCGTGATCGCGCACGGGGCCGTCTGCCGTTGCGTGTGGGATTTTGTGGGATCGGCCATGTTTGAAGGACTAAGCGAAAGGCTTTCCAGCGTCTTCGACCGCTTGTCCGGTCGCGGCGTCCTGTCGGAAAAAGACATCGACGAGGCCATGCGCGAGGTGCGGGTCGCCCTGCTCGAGGCCGATGTCGCGTTGCCGGTGGTGCGCGAGTTCATCGAGAAGGCCCGGGTCTCGGCCCAGGGCGAGGCGGTGATCCGTTCGGTCAAGCCGGCCGACCAGGTGATCAAGATCGTCTATGACGGCCTAGTCGACATGCTGGGCGGCGATAACGCCGAACCGCTGCGCCTGGCGCTCAATCCACCGACGGTAATCATGATGGCCGGCCTCCAGGGCTCGGGCAAGACCACCATGTCGGCCAAGCTGGCGCTGCGGCTACTGAAGACCGAGCGCAAGAAGGTCATCATGGCCTCGCTCGACGTGCGCCGTCCGGCCGCCATGGAACAGCTGGCGGTGCTGGGCAAGGAAGCCGGCGTCGACACCCTGCCGATCCTACCTGGCCAGGCTCCGGCCGACATCGCCCGCCGGGCGCTTTCGGCGGCGCGGCTGGGCGGCTTCGACGTGCTGATCCTCGACACCGCCGGGCGCACCACCCTGGACGAGGCGATGATGAGCGAGGCGGCCGAGATCGCCCGCATCGCCAGCCCCGCCGAAACCCTG
>JAYTXV010000145.1:0-9565 GCA_043742805.1 Caulobacteraceae bacterium
TCCAGCGGCTCGCGCTACGCCAAGGTGCTGGTGGTCTATGCGATCACCGATCCGGAGGCCAAGGACCCCTATCGCCGCACCTCGATCTTCCTGGTGCCCAAGGACACCCCCGGCGTCGAGACAGTGCGCAACATGGGCGTCGGCGGCCACGCCGGCGAGGGCAGCCACGGCTATATCCGCTACACCAACGTCAAGGTTCCCAAGGACGCCCTGCTGGGCGAACGCGGCGGCGCCTTCATCATCGCCCAGACCCGCCTGGGCGGCGGCCGGGTGCACCATGCCATGCGCACGGTCGGCGCTTGCCGCCACGCCTTCGACCTGATGTGCCAGCGCGCCGTCTCGCGCCAGACCCGGGAAGGCCGGCTGTCAGACCTGCAGATGGTCCAGCAACAGATCGCCGACAGCTGGATTCAGCTAGAGCAGTTCCGCCTACTGGTGATGCGCACCGCCTGGCTGATCGACAAGCATCAGGACTACAAGCTGGTGCGCAAGGACATCGCCGCCATCAAAGTGGCGATGCCCAAGGTCTATCACGACATCGCCGCCGCAGCCTTGCATATCCACGGCGCCCTGGGGGTCTCCAACGAGATGCCGTTTATGGGCATGATCACCGGGGCGTTCGTGATGGGCATCGCCGACGGCCCGACCGAGGTGCATAAGGTGACGGTGGCCAAGCAGGTGCTGAAAGACTATAGGCCCGACAACGATCTGTTTCCCCCCTATCACATCCCCAAGCTGCAAGAGGCGGCCCGGGACAAATACGCCGGAGAACTCGAAGCCTTGAACCAGCATTACGCCGCCCGGAAGACCGAGTCGGCCAAGGCGTGACCTTAAAGACGAGGCCTCTCATCGTGGGCCTGGGCGGCACCGTCCGTCCCGGCTCCAGCAGCGAAAAGGCCCTGGTCAAGGCGCTTGAGATGGCGGCGACGGCGGGCGCCCGCACAGAACTGTTCGGCGGCGCCTTCCTGGCCGATCTGCCGATCTACAATCCGCACGACCCCTTCGAAGGCCCCGAGATGACCCGTTTCCTGGCGGCGATCAGCGCCGCCGATGGGGTGATCGTGGCCACGCCCGGCTACCACGGGTCAATTTCCGGGGTGATCAAGAATGCTCTCGACAGCCTCGAAGGGCTTCGGAACGACCCCCGCCCCTATTTCGACGGCCGCGCCGTGGGCTGTATCGTCTCGGCGGGCGGCCCGCAGGCGGCAGGATCGACGCTGGCGGCCCTGCGCTCAATCATCCACGCCCTGAGGGGTTGGCCGACGCCTTTGGGCGCAGCGCTTGGCTCCAACGGCCTGTTCGACGAGAACGGCGCCTTCGTCGACCCCAAGGACACCTGGCAGGTCGAAACCGTCGCTCAACAGGTGGTGGATTTCGCGAATCGTTGGCCGATCTGAAATGGTCACGAGCCGACGCCGGTTTCCGAAGGCGGCGGCCCATCGCGAAGCATCCGAGCCCTGCGCCAGCCGCCATGGAGATAGTAGGCGCTAGTCAGCAAAGCCGAGGTCGCCGTCCCCAGAGGGAAACTCCACCAGATGGCGTCCGGGCCAAACCTGGGAATCAGCAGCGCCGCGAACGGAATTCTCACCCCCACCATCGAAACCACCAGGATCGCCATCGGCCACCAGACCGCCCCGGTGGAGCGAACAACGCCCGACAGGGCGAAGGTGATCGAGAACAGCACGAAGCCCCAGAGCACCCGCGTGTTAATATGGTGTGCCAGGGGGATGGCTGGCGAATTGGCGGGCAACAGGATCGACAGCACCTGATCGTTAAACAGATATAACAGCACCGCGATCCCACCGGTAACGACCAAGCCCGAAATCACCCCCGATCGGGCGACCATCGCTACCCGGTCCCACCGCCGGGCGCCGATGTTCTGGGCGGCCATCGAGGATACCGAGGCGCCTATGGCCATGGTCGGCATCTGCAGATAGCCGGTGATGATCATCGAGATCGCATAGGCGGCGCTGGTCAGGGCCCCGAAACGGTTGACGAAACTGATCATCACCACCTGAGCGCCCGACATCACGATCATCTGCAGCCCCATCGGCAGGCCGCGACCGAGCAAGGAGCGCATGATCTCCAGATCGGGCCTGAACAGATGAAGCTCGCCGCGCCTGAGCATCAAAATGCTATTTTTGCTGTAAAGCCAAATAATCAAACCAGCCAGAGAAATACTGTTTCCGGCCAACGTGGCCGTGGCCGATCCGGCGATACCCATCTTGGGAAACGGTCCGACGCCCATGATCAACAGCGGATTCAGAGCGGCGTCGATGGCCAGCATCAGGGCCAGGAACCAGAACGGCGTCACCGAATCCCCAGCACCCCGCTGGGCCATCTGCATGAACATGAAAAAATTCATGAACGGCAGGGAGGCGAAAATGATCCGCAGATAGATGATCGCCTCCGCCCGCGCCTCGGCGGGCGTGCCCATCAGGTCGAGGATCGATGGCGAAAGCAGCCCGCCAAGCAGGGCGATAGCCACCGAAAGCCCTAAGAAAAACGTGGTCGCGGTGCCCATCACCCGCTTGACCGATTCCGGGTTCCGGGCGCCCATCGCCTGGGCGACCAGGATATTGGCGGCCATGCCAACGCCGAAAATCGCACCCATCATTAGCATCATAACGATATTGGCGTTGCTCAGCGCGGTGATGGCGGTCACGCCCAGCAGATGGCTGACCCAAATCTGGTTCACGGTGCCGCTCAGCGATTGCAGCATGTTGCCACCCATCAGGGGTAGCGAAAATACCAACAGTGTCCGGGTGATCGGCCCCTGGGTTAGGTCGCGGCCGCCGCGGCCGGGCGGACCGCCGCCGCTCCCGCGGAACCCGGCGTCGGCAGGCTTTACCAGCCGATCGGCGGTTCGCGCATCCATCAAAATGCCTTGCTGCGGAGAAAGCGCGCGCCAATTGCGGTATAGCGCATGCGGTGGTCCTTCCCGGTTCACGACCTGAACCTCGATAAGCCCGCCACTCTATAGTCCGCGCGGCAGATTGTGAAAGCCGGCGCCGCCAGAAACGAAAACGGCGGCCAACCGGTGAAGGTTGGCCGCCGCCGAAATCGAAGCTTGAGTTACGACGCGATCAGAAGAACTTGAAGTCGACCTCGACGCCATAGGTCCGGGGCGGCGTGACCGAATAGGTGCTGGTGATCCCAACCGCTTCAATACCGGGCACTTGATAGAGCCCAGGCTTTCCAGCCGCATTCACACCCGGCAGAACGTTCACCCCGGCGGCGCGGCGGCTGAAGGCGCCGGCGTCATAGCCAATAGTGTTGAAGATGTTCTTACCAAAGAAAATCACCTTGGTGCGGCCGTTCGGCGAGTTCCAGGTAACCCGCGCATCGTATTGATCCCACGCCGGCGCCTTGTTGTAGTAGCGCGTAAACAGGGTGCCGTACTGGGCGTCACGCCAGATGTAGCTCACCGAGGTGTTGACGTTGCCACCAGCAAAATCGAAGCTGTAGTTGGCGTTGAGCGCGATCTTGTTGCGTGGAGCGTTCGGCAGGCGGTTACCGGTCAAAAGCTGCGCGGTTTGCCGGCCACCGGTATAGATGTCTGGCGACTTGGTGGCGGCAGGGTCCGGGGTGGCCCCCGGCTGCATGGCGGTGGGATCCGTGATATCCACCACCGAGCCACCGGTCGCGTAGGCGTCGAGGTAGGAATAGTCGAACAGGAAGGTCAGGGCGCGAGTGGGCGCCCAGGTGGTTTCCAGCTCAACACCACGCGAGACGGACGTCGGCACGTTGTAGAAAGCCGTCGAAGCCTGGACCAGGCCGCCGGCGGTTCCTACGACGGTGATCGGCACCTGCAGGTTTTGATAGTTGTAGTAGAACGCCGCAATATCAGTCGTCACGGTGTGGAAGAAGGTCTTCTTAAAGCCGACTTCATAAGAGTCCACATGTTCCGCGTCCGTATAGGGCTGGAAGCTGAGCACCGTAAAAATTCCGATGTTATAGCCGCCCGACTTATAGCCACGGCTGTATTTTCCATAGACCAACGTGCTGGAATCCGGTGTCCAATCAACGCCGGCCGTGCCGGTAACCGCCGACCAGCTCGCGTCGTAGCGGCGTGTAGCGAAGCCGGTCGTCGGGTCGTAGGTCGTCGCCTGGGAAACGCCGCGAAGCAGGTTGCCGTTAGCGTCAAGGCCGGTGGAGACCACCGACGGCACCCGCGTCAGGTCGACGACCGGCGTATAGCCTCCCAGCAAATTGGGATTAACGCCGGTGCTGTTGGTCGGGTCGGTGCAGTTGGCGACCGCGAAGCACAGGATGCGGACCGACTCGGATCCGTATTTCTGGTCGTGCGAATAGCGCAGACCGCCGGTGAACTTCAGAGTGTCGGTAACCTTGTAGTCGGCCTGGCCGAACACCGCAAAAGACTTATTGGTCACCGACGGGCGGTTGTCGAAACGGTGGCCGTTGCCGGGAACCGTAGAGTTAACCGGGGTGCTGCTCCACTGCGACTGCGCCGGGTCCTCCGTGTAGACTGGCTGGCGATAATGCTGACGATAATAATAACCGCCCACAACCCACTGCAACGGACCGGGGCTGGTCGAGATGAGATTGATCTCGTGGCTCCAGAATGCGTTCAGTTCCTGATAAACCGAGGTTTCGGCCGGGTTGATCACCAGCGGTTTTCCATACAAACCGGGGATTGTATACGAGGTTACTGGAGCCTGGACGCCCTGCCCATCGGTGCCCGAGCTCGGGCCCTTAAGGATGTAGTGGTAGTTCACGCCACCGGTGATGTATTTCACATCAGCGAAGGGCAGGTGATAGGTCACAGTTCCCGAGACTGTGTAGGCGTAGGGTAGCCGAACCGAATTGATGTTGGGCCGCGACTCTTGCCAAGGGCTGTTGATCGCCGGATTGCCGCAGCCGGTTGGGGACTTGTTGACCACGTTAGTGACCTGCGAGGAGCCGCTGCAGCCATAGCCCGGGTTTAGTTGGGTCGCGGTGTTAGCATATTCCGACGTCTCATACGGGAATGGGGTCCAACCGCCCGAGGCGGCGCCGACGCCACCACCGCTGTTGTTCCACTGGTTGTATCCGACCTTCACCCACGCTTCGAGATTATCGGTGATCCTCCACTGCACCTGGCCTTCGAGGAAGGCTTGCTCGATGATGTTGCCCTCATCGCCCGCGCCCGGGTAATTGTTGTGAATCCAACCCTTTGACTGCTTTTCGAAGTTTCCGGCCAAGCGTGCCTGGATATTGTCGGTGATCGGACCGGAAATCGCCGCTTCGATATTGTAATGGTCATAGTTGGAATAGGTGCCGCGGACCTCCGCATAGGGCGTCTTGGTCGGCCGCCGCGAGATGATGTTGATCGCGCCGCCGATCGAGTTGCGCCCGTAAAGAGTGCCCTGTGGTCCGCGCAGGACCTCAACCCGGTCGACGAATAGGGTCGACGCGCCGGCCCCGACCGCAAAGGTCTCGTAAATGCCGTCGCTGTAGTTGGCCACCGAAGCGTCGGCGGAAAGCACATTGGTCAGGCGGCCGACGCCCCGCAGCGAAATGCGGTCCGTCGAGCTGTTATACTCCAGGCCTGGCGTGAAATTGGTGATGTCCTGGATCGAGTCGATGCCGATCAGTTGGCGCTTGGCCCCCGTGAAAGCCGAGATGGCGATCGGCACGGTCTGCAGGTTCTGTTCCCGCTTCTCAGCGGTGACCACCAGTTCGCTGATCGCGTTACCGGCGTCGCTGGCCACGGTCGCCGTCGCGGCAACGTCGGCCGACCAAGCCGACTGGCTGGAAAAAGTGAGCGCCCCGACCGCGCAGGACATCAACAGGATATTTCTATTCATCATTGCTCCAGGGCGCACGCCGCCCGTTTTTGGCTATCGACCGTCGCCCGTGGCAACACATCCAGATTGGCCGCGTGCTCTGACGACGACGGACCGCGAGGTCAACGCCGCCTTCGTATCGGAATGGAAATCACCGGGCAGGTGTGGCGCGGAAGCCGCAAAACAGCCCCCCGAGCCTGGATTTATGGCGCCGAAAATCCGGTCGCGAACCCAACCTTCAGTTGAGCCGGACTGTCAAGGCCTTCGCGCAGCTAGCGGACCGCCGACCATGAAAGATGGGTTGGCTGGCAAAAAAAGAGGCGGCGGACCGGGTGGTCCGCCGCCTTCAGGCTTGTGTCTGATCCGTGGTCGGCGGGATCAATCAGAAGAACTTGTAGTCCATTTCGACCCCGTAGGTGCGGGGCGGGGTGACCGAGTAAGTGCTCGCGATACCCTGAGGTTCGACGTACCGCAGGTTGGCGCCCGTGGGCTGAACGGTTGCGCTGGCCGGCCGGGTCGACGTAGCGCCAGCGTCATAGCCAACGGTGTTAAAGATGTTCTTTCCGAAAAAGATCACTTTGTAGCGGCCATTAGCCGAGTTCCATGTAATCCGGGCGTCATATTGATCCCACGAAGGTGCTTTGTTGTAAGAGCGGGTAAAAAGAGTCCCGTATTGCGCGTCACGCCAGATATAACTCACCGATGCGTTTAGGGTCCCCGCTTCGAAGTGGATGGTGTAGTTCGCGTTGATGGCGATCTTGTTGCGCGGTGCATTGGGCAAGCGGTTCCCTGCTAGGCTTTGGGACTTCTGGCAGCCGCTTCCGGTCGAACCTGGTGCGGTGCAAAAAGCTGCGGTCGGGTTACCGGTATATACGTCCGGCAGCCAAGGGGTCGTGGCCGAATTTGGAAGTGGCGTGGCACCCGGGCTGATCGCGTCAGGATCAGCTGCGTCAACGACATGGCCTGCGGTGCTGAATGCGTCGAGATAGGAATAATCGAATAGAAAGGCTAGGTTTTTCGAGGCCTGCCACGTCGCTTCAAGTTCGACGCCACGTGAGATCGCCGAAGGCACATTGTAGAAGGCCGTGCTCGCCTGATTGATGCCGCCTGCAGTTCCCAGGACGGTAATCGGAATCTGAAGATTGCTGTAGTTATACCAGAACGCTGCGATATCAGTGGTAATGGTATGAAAGAACGTCTTCTTATAGCCAGCTTCAAACGAATCAACATGTTCGGCGTCGGTGTAGGGCTGGAAGCTCAGCACGGTGAAGATACCGATGTTGTAGCCACCGGACTTATATCCACGGCTGTATTTGGCATAGATCAAGGTGTCTGAGTCCGGTGTGAATTCTACGCCTGCAGTTCCGGTTACCGCTTGCCAATCGGCATTGTAGGAGCGATGAGCGAAGCCGTCGGCTGTGTAAGTTGTAGGACCGACGACGCCCTTCAGCACATTGCCACTGGGATCGAGGCCATTTGAGACTACGCTTGGGAGCTGCGTCAAGTCGTAAGCTTGCGTGTATTGACCGTAAAACTCAGGAATAGCCTTTGCACCGCAGTTATAGCCGTCAAAGCAGAGCAGCCGAACTGATTCTTGGCCGTATTTTTGGTCATGTGAATAGCGGAGGCCGCCGGTGAATTTCCAGTTCTCATTGAGCTTGTAATCGGCCTGTCCAAAAGCAGCGTACGACTTGTTAGTCACGGAAGGCTGGTTATCAAAGATATGAGAATTGGTCTCTTGAGGGCAGGTGGTAACGCCGTTTTGAAAGCAATAGCCAGCCAGAGGGCCGTCATATTGCGCCTGTTGGGGGTTCATCGTGTAGACCGGCTGACGGTAATGCTGTCGGTAGTAATAGCCGCCGAGCACCCATTGGAACGGCCCCGGAGTCGTCGAGATGATGTTGATCTCGTGGCTCCAGAAAGCGTTTAACTCCTGATAGACAAAGGTCGGCTGGCTGGCGATCACCGTCCCGCCGAGGGCCGGGTTTAGAGCATTGATCTGGTAGGAGGTGACCGGGGCCTCGATGCCCGGGTTCTGTGTGCCGGTCGGGCCCTTGAGTATGTAATGGTAGTTCACGCCACCGGTGACATATTTTATGTCGGCGAAAGGCAGGTGATAGGTGAGGTGGGCGGCTATCGTATAAGCGTATGGAAGCCGGACACTGTAGGGCACCGCGCGCGCTTCTTGCCACGGGCTATTGATAGCAGGGTTGGAGCAGCCCGTCGTCGCGTGATTGACCACATTCGAAACCTGCGGGGACCCGCTGCAGGCGAAACCGGGATTAAATTGGATCGCGCCGTTGGTGTATTCGCCGGTATCGTATGGAGAGGGCGTCCAGCCGCCCGAGGCGGCGCCCGGACCGCCCGAGCCGTTGTTCCATTGGTTGTAGCCGACTTTAGCCCAGAAATCGAGATGATCTGTGATTTTCCACTGCACCTGACCTTCCAGGTAAGCAGTCTCGACAATATTACCTTCGTCGGCAACACCCGGGACGTTGTTATGAATCCACCCTTTGGATTGCTTGTCGAAACTGCCGGCTAGGCGGGCCTGAATGTTGTCGGTGATCGGGCCGGAAACCGCCGCTTCGATTGTGTAGTGGTCGTAGTTGGCATAGGTACCGCGAACCTCCGCATAGGGAGACGTCGTTGGATGGCGAGAGATGATGTTGATCGCGCCGCCGATGGCGTTGCGGCCATACAGAGTGCCCTGGGGTCCCCGCAGAATCTCCACGCGGTCGGTGAAGATCGTCGACGCGCCGGCGCCGACCGCGAAGGTCTCGTAGACGCCGTCACTATAGTTGGCCACCGAGGCGTCGGCGGAGAGCACATTGGTCAGGCGGCCGACGCCGCGCAGCGAAATACGGTCGGTGGAGCTATTGTACTCCAGGCCCGGCGTGAAATTGGTCATGTCCTGGATGCTGTCGATACCGATCAGCTGTCGCTTGGCGGCGGTATAGGCCGAAATTGCGATCGGCACGGTCTGGAGATTCTGTTCGCGTTTTTCGGCGGTGACCACCAGTTCGCCGATCGTCAAGCCGCCCGAGTTGTCAGCCGCTGCGGCTCCAGCCGCCGCGGCGGCATGGGCGTAACCTCCGCTCAAGGCCAGGACGCTGGCCGCGCAGGTCATAAAGAGAGTGGTCTTGGTCACTAATGTTCCCCCTGTTGCCGGCTTGGCCGGCGGTTGCGTTTCCCGTTGGACCAATCACAGCTTAACCGCCGGTGGTTTGGTCGCGAGCTAATGCATAGCCATGAGAGCGGAATCGTCAACCTCGCCGGAGTGGTTTTTATTGCGGAAAAGTAATGAGCGGGTCGACCGTGGCGCCAATGCGTCACCTGGCAACCGTCCCGTTACGACGAGGCATGATTGATCCCAGGCCAAACCGCCTATAACCAGACCCCGAACTCATCCGCGCGACCCGATCGCGGGGTGGCCAGAACAGTCTTCAGGGAAACGCCCATGACCGCCATTAACGCCGTAACTGACTATTCCCTGGATGGAGAGGTCGGCGTCATCACCCTCAATTCACCGCCTGTGAACGCCCTGTCGGCCGGCGTGCGCGACGGGCTGGCCTTGGGCGTGGCCCAGGCGCTGGCCGACGACGCCGCCAAATCGATCGTCATCATCTGTGAAGGCCGCACCTTTATCGCCGGCGCCGACATTTCCGAATTCGGCGGGGAGCGGAAGGGCGCCGACCTGTTGGAAGTGATGCGCGGCATGGAGGACGCCACCAAGCCGGTGATCGCCGCCATCCACGGCACCGCTTTGGGCGGCGGCC
>JAYTXV010000146.1:0-3140 GCA_043742805.1 Caulobacteraceae bacterium
CGGCATTCACACCTGCATCGGGGCGCAACTGGCGCGCAAGGAGATGGTCACGGCCTTCGGCGTCATCCTTGAGCGGTTGAAAAATCCTCGTTTCGCCGCAGGTCAGGACACCATTCGCTATAGCCCCAATATCCTGCTGCGCGGCGTGCTGGCGCTGAATATCGAATTCGCTCTTTAGAGTCCTGCGGTGGATACCTCGGGCGCCACGGTTCAGTATCGGAATGCCCGGGTTTCGACCATCTCTAAGGGTTCGACCGAATTTCAGCGCTGCCTCGTGTCGCGCGCGGTCCTCAACGTCTAGGGCCGCAGGACCCCGCCAATGGAACCGACACAGCCGCGCGCCGATGAGGTAGAGACGATGGACAGTTTCGATGTGTTACTCGCCAAATTCGAGCCGGAGGGGTTAGGTCCGGGCGGTCCCAGCTGGCAGCAACGCAAGAGCGCGCAGACCCGGGTCAGCATTCTGGAGGCGGCCATCGACTGCCTGGCCAGCCACGGCTATGCGCGAACCACGACCCAACTGATCGCCGAAACCGCCGACATCTCCCGGGGCGCGATGCTGCATCACTATGCGACCAAGGGGGCGCTGATCGAGGCGATCATCGCGTTCTGTTTCTACAAGCGCATGGAAATGCTGCGCGACGGCATGCGAAACATCAGTGAGATGCAGCGGGTGCAGGAATTCGCCGGCCTGGAAATTCTTTGGCAAAGCTTTTTCACCCGCGAGCACAAGGCTTATCTGGAACTCAATATTGCCGCGCGCAGTGACGCTGAGGTGCGGGAGAGTTTCATTCCTCAGGCCCGCCGGTTTTCCATACTCTGGCGGGAGGAAGGCATAAGGGTGTTTCCAGAATGGGCGGGTGCGCCGGAACGGCTGGCGCGCGCCAGCGACCTGGTGGAGGCGGTGCTGGAAGGTCTCGCGTTGAATCATGATGCCTGGGACGCGCCCGGTCGGGTGTCTCGCCTGCGCACCTTTCTGAGCGACATGGTCGGTTCGATCTATTCCGGCGCGCTAGCCTTCCCAAAGGACGCCGACGATCCCGACACAGAAATGCATGCGAAAATCACGAGCTAGCCGGCCGCGCCGGACCAACTGGCTACCGTCATCGATTCTGCGATTGCCAAGCCGATCGAAAAGCATCACTCTCGCTGAAAACAAGCAAGGGAGACTTTATGACCGCTGCGAGCTGGGCAGGTTAGATGTCATTGGCGGCTGCCGGACCGGCGAAAACTAACTCCAACGGCATGGCCCTTGCCGACGAACAGGGCGAGATCAGCTGGGCGCGCCTGGATACCCTTCTGAACCGAGCCACAAACGCCCTGTTGGCCCTGGGCCTCGGACCTGAGCAGCGGATTGGCGTGTTTGCCAATAACAGCGCCGAAACGGTCCTGGCTTATCTGACCGGACTGCACGCGGGCGTCTCTTCGATCCCGATAAACTTCCACCTCACGGCCGAGGAAGTCGCCTACATCCTCACCGACGCGGGCGCGGCACTGCTGTTCGTGGGACCGGAGACCGCCGAGACGGGCGTGGCGGCGGCGGCCATGGCCGGGGTTGGCAGGGTCGTCGGATGGCGAACGAACGCCGTCGGCGTGACACCGTGGCTGGAGTTCGTCGACGCCGGGGCCGACGTGGAGCCGCCGTCCCATCAGCCGCCGCGTCCGTATCTGCACTACACTTCGGGCACCACCGGCCGGCCCAAAGGGGCCGTGACCCCGCCCACCATGTTCCCCGCCGCTGACACTGTCGCCGGGTTTTTCCAGGCTTTACGCGATCAGGTGGCCGTGGCCGCCCCGGGTCCCGGTCTCGCCGTTGGGCCGCTCTACCACACCGGCCCCCTGGGATCGACGCGGCAGCTGGGCGGGGGCAAGCCCCTGGTGACCTTGAAGCGGTTTGATCCGGAGAACGTGCTCGCCACCATCGAACGCCATCGGATCACCAGTGTCCTGATGGTGCCGACCCATTTCCAGCGGCTTTTGGCCCTGCCGGCCGACGTCCGCGCCAAGTACGACGTATCCAGCCTGATGGCCGTTCCGCACACCGGCGCGGCCTGCCCACGGGACGTCAAGCGGGCGATGATCGACTGGTTCGGCCCGGTGCTGATGGAGGCCTATGGCGGCACCGAATCCGGCACCACCAATCTGATCACCTCCGAGGAATGGCTGCTGAAGCCCGGCTCGGTGGGCAAGACCCTGCCGCCCTTCGAGCTGCTGGTGGTCGGTGAGGACGGCCAGGAACTGCCCCAGGGGGGTGTCGGCCAGCTGTATTTCCGCGACACCACCGGCCGGGGAATCATCTATCACAACGATCCGGAAAAGACCGCCGCGGCGCATCTCAGGCCCGGCGTCTTCACCCTGGGCGAGGTCGGCTATGCCGATGAGGACGGCTATGTCTTCATCACCGACCGGGTCAGCGACATGATTGTCAGCGGCGGGGTCAATATCTATCCCGCCGAGGCCGAGCAGGCGCTGATCCAGCACCCGGACGTCGTCGATGTCGCGGTGATCGGTGTCCCGAACCTTGCCATGGGCGAGGAGGTCAAGGCCCTGATCATGGCCCGTGACCCGTCCCAACCGCCGGCGCGCGAGGCCCTGGACGCGTTCGCCCGTGAACGTCTGGCGGGCTTCAAATGCCCGCGATCCTACGAAGTCGTCGACAGCCTGGGGCGCAACGCCATGGGCAAGGTCAACAAGCGCGAGCTGCGGCGACCCTACTGGCCGACCGACCGTACAATTGGGGGGTGAAAGAGCATGTCATGAGCCCCACTGAGATCGCCGCCCTCCGGGGCCTGATGGAATATGAGGCCGCGCGCACCGCGCCGCCGGTGGAGTTCCCTTCGCTGCCGGATTTGCCGGGCGGTCGCTATACCGACCCACGGTTTCACGCCCTCGAACAGGCCCATCTGTGGCGCAAGTCCTGGCTTTTAGCCGGTCACATTGACGAGATCGCCAGTCCTGGTGATTTCAAGCTCTGGGAAACCGCCGGCCAGCCGGTGGTGATCATCCATTCGCGGTCGGGGGCGATCAACGCTTTTTACAACACCTGCAGCCACCGAGGCGCGGCGCTGGTTACCGAGCCTTCGGGCCGGCGCTCCCGGCTGACCTGCAAATACCATGGCTGGACCTACGATGACGAAGGC
>JAYTXV010000147.1:0-8116 GCA_043742805.1 Caulobacteraceae bacterium
AAGGCTGCATACCAATCGGCGGCCGGTAGCGACACGCCGTTGACGCCCTGAAGATTGAGGCTTGGCGCGAAGCTGACCACACCCTTGGTGGCGCCGTAACTGTAGAGGTGCTGGCCCTCGACCGTGACCGACGCGTTCGAGCCTTGGGCGACGGACAGGGGATCGGCGCTGGGCTTTCCCGCCGCGCCCGCCAGATTGGCTCCGGCCACCAGCTGGTAGGACCAGGACTCAACCGGACGAGCCGTCGCGCCGGGTATGGGCAACAAGGGGAAGAGCTCGGCGCTACCCAGAGGGTCGCCCCCATGGTTGATAAGAGAGCCCAGCGCGGCGGGGGAATTGGCCGCGGCGCTGTAGGGCGCGGCGGGGTTGCTGAAAGGATCGGCGGTCAGGCCCGTTTTGCCTGGAAAGATGATATCCACATAGTTGTTCGGAGAGACCGTTGGTCCATAGGCGCTGACGTTCGAGCAGTCGCCGAAGACGGCGAGACAGCCGGTCGCAAGAGAGCCCTGATAAACCCGGTTGCCGCCGCCGATCGCATAATTCAGATAGCCCGGATCGGTCTGGTCCCTGAATTGGAAGAACCCGTCGGTGATACTGCCCCGTAGGTCGAGATTGCCGCCGGCGCGCAGGGTCAGGACCCCCGGCTCGCCCAGAAACGATCCGCCGACCCGATAGGTGGCCGTCGCATAGTAAGCCAGCAACCGGCCCTCCGCCCCGGCGACCACGACATAGCGGCCTGGCAGGCTCGGATCGGGCGTTAGCAGACCCGCCGCCACCGCGGCCTTCACATCCACGACGCCGGCGCCAAGGTTCCAGTTGGACCCGAGGACGATATCCCCTGAATAGTCGAGTTCGATCCCGGGACGGGCATGGAAGTTGGCCTGAGACCCCAGGCCCCCAAGGGCGCCAGAAGCGGCCGAAATGTCGAAGGATTGCACAAACCGGATCACCGGGCCGTTTGGGTCGGCCAGGGGATTGACCAGGCCGGTCTTGGCCGCGCCCAGATCGAGCGTCGCGGCGCCGTTGGCGATCGTCACGCCGACATATTTGGTTTTGTCCGCCAGGGTCGTCAGGTCGAAACGCTGGAACGCCTCCAGCACGATGCTGCTGGCTCCGGTCACGGCGCCGCCTATCGTCACATTCACCGTATCGCCGGAAGGGCGATCGATGATCGGCGCTCGGAGAATGACCGTTCCGCCCACATCCCCCGCCACATAGGTGTAGTAGGCGCCGCTGGTCCGGTTGAGATTGACCAGTTTATTGCCTGTCTGGACGGCGCCCGCGTCGATGGTCGCGCCCCGGTCCACGGCGATCGCGCCCGTCCCGTCGACTCCTAGGGTGACATTTCCGCCGGTGGCCTGGAGGGTGGAGCTGGATCCATTGCCGAGCGCCCGGGTGTTGATGAGCGCGCCGGACGCCAAGTGGACGCCCCCCGCACCGTAAAGGCTGACATTACCACCGCTGGCGCCGGAGGTGTCGATCATGCCTGAGTCGGCGACTTGTCCGCCGTCGGCGACGAGGTCCACGCTCGAGGCCTTCAGCGTCTGGCCCGCCGCGAGCGTGAGATCCCCCGCCCCCGACCGGACCGAAATCGCGCCGTTGAAGAACTGGCCGACGCCACCCGGCGCCGCGAAAGCATCGAGGGCGAAGACCCCGTTGGTGTCGATATTCAGCGAAGCGCCGCCGAGTCCGCCGGTCGAGAACACGCTCGAGAGGGCGACGACCGTCCCGGTCGCGTTCCGCGCGTAGACCGCGCCGCCAGGGCTGGACAGCGAAATCGAACCAGCTTGGCCTTTGGGTCCGCCGACCGCCAGAACCGAGTCGCTGCCTATGGCGATATCGCCCGCCATAGCCCTCAGGGTCAGCAAGCCGCCGGGAGCCGAAACCGACGTGGCGTCGGCGGCGTCGCCAAAGGTCTTGGCGTAGCTCGGTGTCTCCAGCCGGGCGCCGGAAATCGCGATGTCCGTCGCCGAAGTGATCTGGAGTGTTCCCGCCGTGGCGCGCAGGTCGGAACCGGTGATCTTTACCTTGCCGCCGTTGATGGTCAGATTTGATCCCGGTGTGCCGACCGGCGCCGTGGTGAAGGTCGAGCCTGTCGGGGCCGCGCCGATATCGATTTCGCCCGCGGTAGTCACGGCTCGGATCAGGACGCCGCCGGCCGTGGCGGTGATGGTTGTGGTTACCGGCCCGGCGACAACGGTTCCGGGCGTGCCGGCCGGGACCGCGCGAGAGCTTTTGGTGGTGGACGCAAGGGTTAGGGAGGGCGCTGCCGCGCCCGGCGTCCCGGCCCCACGATCGCCCAGGAACGGCGTATTGACGGCCAGCAGGCTGGAGCCGGCGTCGAAGCTGGCCGCGCCGTCGACGAACACGCCGTTGGCGGCGTTCAAGGTTACCGAGCCGGCGAACCCCGAGGTCGCCAATGAACCGGAACCGAACACGATCTGGCCGGCGTTGATGATCAGGCGGTCGTTGGAGCAGGCTAGGTTGAAGGTGGTTACGCAGCCCGCCTGGGCCGCGCCGCTGTTGGACAAGCTTAGTTTGCCGGTGTTGAGCGTCACCCCACCGGCTGTCGTCTCGGCCAAGCCGGGGGTGTCGAGGCCGAGGTCGCCGAAGTTGTAGGTTCCGCTGGCCAGCAGCAACCGGCCGGCGCTCTGGAGCACAAGACTTTGGGTCTTGGCGATGGTTGCCTGGAGCGTCGGGGTGATGAGCAAGGCCGCGCCCGTGGGGTCGGGGTTCATGGTTCCAAAGGCGATCTGCCCGGCCCCAAGGGCGAGAGCGTTCGTGTTTAGGACGACTGAATCCGATATGGCCAGGGCGCCGGAGGTCGCAAGCTCCACGGACGGGCCGCTCAAGGTCGCCCGGCCCACGGCGATCGAACCGGCGGCGGTGGTCGGATTGAGGTTCGGGTCGAGGTGAATTCGGGTGACCAGACGCTGGGACCCGACCGATACCCGCGCGAATCCGCCCAGGGCGCTTTGCACCCGGGTGGTCAGGGGTTCGCCTTTGGCATCGACGGTGGTGACCTGTCCATCGATCACATAGGCGCCGGTGGCGGGGTTGGTCAGCACACCCTGAGCCGTGATCGAAGCGGTGTCGGCGATGGTCAATTGGGCGACGGCGACTGTTCCGTCCGCCAGGGTCGACGACCCGCTCGCCAGGATGATCTCCGGCCCGGTCAGGGTTGCGCCGCCGGCCACGGTTATGGCGTGGGTCGAGACCAGCAGATTGGTGGTGCCATCGGCGTTGTCCGTGCGAACGCCGCCGATCAGCAGACTTGACGCCCCCAGGTTGTCGAGGCTCCTGTCGGTCAGCTCGATCAGCGGGCCATCGGCCGCCGCCAGCGTCGAGGCCGATGGCGCCGCTGTCGTCCCGGCCTTGTAGATGTATAGCGCGTTGCCGCCGATATCCACCTGCGAGCCGCGACCGCCGCTGGCCGGGTTGGTCTGGAAGGTGGCCGCGAGGTCCAGGGTCGAGACCGGGTCGAGGATCAGACGGCCCGCGTCGATCGGAAGCTGGGGGACCAGGGCGTTGTTCTTGACGGCCAGAGCCGCGAAGGTCGCGTTGCCGTAAGTCAGGGCGATCCGCGACTCGGCGAGAAACACCGCTTGAGACTGGATATCGAACACGCCGAGGCCGGCGCTCCGGGTGTCCAGGCCCGCCACCCCGAAAAAGCCGGAGGTTACCACCGTGCCGTCGGGTCGAACCGTGCCGGCGACCGGCGGAGGCGTGGCGGCGCCGGTGTCCTGCACGATACGCATGCCTCCGGGCAGGAGGGCGTATTTGGCCGGCAACAAAGTGTACCAGCCGGCCGCCAGATTTGGCGCGGCGTTCAGATAGACCCTCCGGCCCACCCCGGTGGGGCCGTAGAGGGCCGCGTAGCCGGAGGAATAGACAGGATCGAGGGCGGCGACCGTGGCGTTGGATAGCCCTGGTACGATGGCGTAGACCTGACGGCCGTCCGGATACTGATAACCGCTGGTGGTGGAATAGGGATCGGCGTTGAAGCGGTCCAGAACATCCCGCGTGCCGCCGGTTCCCGAGATGAATTCGTAGGCGTAGACATCGCCGCCGCCCTTCAGATTCACTGTGGCCCCCGGCTGGACCGAGACGGCCTGGCCGGCCAGACGCAGAACCCCTGCCGGCGGGGCAGTTAGCGGGTCGGCCGCCGTTGGTGTGAAGAACCACTCCTTTTGGTCGGTGGTGGTTCCGTAAGGGATGGTCAGGCCATCTGCGGAAACCGAGGTCACGCTGCCCGCGGCTAGGGTCAGCGATGTCGTTACCGGCGCGGAGGCGGTCGCTATGTCGGAACCGAGGGTTAATGATCCGAGTGGCGCGCGCACCACGCCCGCTTGTTCGACGTCGGCGGCCTGGATCAGCAGGGATCCACCCGCGGAATAAGGCGTCGCTGGCGCTGCGCCGCCGGCGCTCTGGATCTTGATGACGCCTTGCGCGCCCGACGCGGTGACGGCGAAGGTGCTACCCGTCGTGGGGTACACCTGCGCCGCCCGCAGAGTCAGATTGCCGTTGACCGCCAGCTGTCCCTTGAGCGTGCTGGCCGTGAGCCCGGTCAACGGATCGGGGATCGGTGCGACTCCGACGAGCCTGAGATCTCCAGTGGTCGACAGGGTCACTTGGCCGGCCGAGGGGTCGAAGACCACCGCGCCGGAAACATCGATAGCGGCCGCCTTCAGAAGGACCGAATTGGTGGTGCTCGTGATCTGAACGCCGCGAGGACTGGGGCTGGATACGGCCTGAAACGCGCCGACCAGGCCGATGTAGGGCGCATCGATTTCCAGTGCGCCGCCGGAACCGATCACCGGCGAGTAGGCATCGGCGGTCGCCGTGGCGTTGGGAAGGGCGGGAGACTCCACGAAAACGGCGCGAGGCAGCGTCAAGGTTACGTCGCCCACCGACGTCAGCCGACCCAGGGCGACCAAGGAGGCAAAGCCGGTGTCCGTGACACCCTTGGCCGAGACCGCGCCGAGCGTCGGCATGGCCGGATCGTTTTGGTAGAGAACGGGGTTCAGCAGAGTGAGGGTTCCCCCCAGGGCCAGCGGCGCGCCGCCGCGCGCGTCGATCAGCGCGCCGCCGATGAAGCCGCCGGAATTCAAGGTCAGGGCGCCGCCGTTGCTCCAGATCGCCGTCGACGCATAGCTGACGTTGGCGCCCATCCCGAGCGGAGCCACCGGCGCAGTGGGACGGTCGAAGCTCGCCTCGGCGCCCGCCAGGTCGATCACGGAACCCTGTTTGGCGGTCAGGATTTCCGCGACTCCGGCGATGGTGTTGTTCAGCCGGCCATCGACCGCTCCGTTGTCATGAAACAGGGAGCCGGCGTTCAGGAACGCGTTGGTGGAGATCAGGGATCCACCGTCGATCACCTTGCCGTCGGTGAAGTTCGTCGGGATGACATTGCCGGTTGGAGTGGCGTGCGGATTGACTATCGCCACGCCGGACAGGTCGGTGACGCTGCCGGCCGCCAGGCGGACTCCTTCGCCGGCGTTGAGATCACCCAGCAGGTAGATCGGGGTGCTGATGGCCGCGGCCTGGGTGACCTCGGAGAGGCTATGAACCCCCAGCGCGACGCCGGAGACGTAATAGTAAGGCAGGATTTCCGACTGGGTGATCGTTCCGCCGGGCAGGCGGATCACCCCTTCGTTCCAAAGCTGGCTGACGGTCAGGCTGGCGCCGGCCGACCCCGTCACCTGGCCGCCGGAGGCAACGTGGAGTTCAAGCAGCCCGCCCAACGAGAGGGCCACGGGCCTCTGGTCCCAGGTATCGGTGGAGATGGACGGGGTGAGCACGGAATAGAGGCTGGAACCGCTGCTTAGGCTGCGCAGAGCGCCGATCTGATTGTTGGTGACCAAGGGCGAGAACACTGACTGGGTCAAGGAAAGGTCCTGGCCGGCGCCGACCGTGACCGCCTGAGTGGCCAGCACGGCGTTGTAACCGCCGAGGCCGTTGTTGAAGCTGTTGGCGGACAGGTGTGTGCCGTACGAGGTGATCACGTAGGCGGCAAACCCGCTCTTCGAGAAGAAATCCAATGGCAGAACGGCGCCCCCGCCCGTACCCGTGACCGACGTAGCGCCCAGGGCGAAGCTCGGCGTGGTCAGGGTGAAGGTCCCGCCGCCGCCGAACCCCTGCGCCCGGATCGATCCATCGGCTATCGAGACATGGGCGTTGATCCTGTCTGGATTGACGCTGACCACGCCCAGGTCGCCGACGACGCGAAAGCCCGACAATCCTCCGGGAATGGGCGAGGCGGTGTAGTTGTCGAACTGGAAGTAGCTGGTGTCGTCGTATAGGCTCAGACTTCCGCCCTTGGCGGTCAGGGTGAGGCCGCCGGTGGGGCTGACATAGCCCCCCCCGGACACGTCCAACAGCGCGCCCGAGCTGATCAGCAGGCTGCCACTGCTGTCCACCAGCGTGTTGGCCGCGCCGGTAATGGGGTCGGCATAGGCCGCGGAAATTCCCCCCGCATAGACACGCGGCGCGGCGGATAGGGTGATCTGGCCACCGTTCAGATAGGCCGAGCCGACGATCTGGCCGGCGTTAGCGTTGAAATCATTGGTCCACCGTCCGGCGACACTCAGGTTACCGCTGATGACGATGTCGAACGCGCCCGGTTTGATGATTTGAGGCGTGAACACCGAGCCGCCGATGTTGGCCGTGGTCAGATCGATCGCGCCGGAGGCGGCGGTGATCGATCCCTCCACGGTGATTGCGCCGCCGGCCAGGGCCTTGAACACGCCGCCGGCCGCCAGATTAATCGCCGCGCCGGCCGCCACGTCGATCGCGCCGCTGGTCTGGACCGTCAGCTGGCTCAATCCGGCGCCTGACAGGGCGTCTGCGTCGAGCGATATCGCGTCCAGCCGACCCCTGGGTGGGGCAGACCCTGTAACGGAGGCATAGGCGGACGCCGCGACGATCTGGATATCACCCCCGCCGACTTGGGCGCCGATGACGTCGACCCCCTGGGCCTGGATGTCCAGGTAGCCGCCGGCGGGCAGTTGGGACGACGCGCCCTGGAGATGCCGCAGGTCGCCGAAGGCCGAACCCGACGCGGTTCCAGGCGCGGCGGCCACGATCTGTTGTGGTCCGGCGTAGGCGTTGGCGAACAGCGAGCCGTCCAGCACCGCGGCCGAACTCTTGATCGTCAGGCTTCCGGCGTCGGCGCCTTCGCTATACTGGCCCGCATAGTGCGAGCCGGTCAGCAGCGGGTCGACATAGTTGCGGCTGATACCCCACCTGGGCTGGGAAGCGACATAGCCCTGATAGACCGCGACATAGGCAGCGTCCGGGTTGGCCCGGGAGATCGGGATGACCTGGCCGCTGGTGTCGACCAGATAGCTCTCCTGAACGGCGCCGGCCTGATAGGTCTTCCAGCCGCCACCGATGTCGATCACCGCGCCGGTCTTCACCACCACCGCCGGAATGGGCGTCGCCGCGCCACCCGTGGCTGGTGGCGCGTAGGCGGCGGTTCCAAGGGTGACGGAGCCGCCCCTGGTCAGGAGTTCGGCGGCCGAAACGCCCACCTGCTGGGCGTAGGCGGCGGCGGAGATCAGCGGGGATCCCACCCAGGCGACCCCGTTGGCCGTAACGCCGGACAGCCTCGGGTCGAGATAGACGGTCGCGCCGTTCAGGAAGCCGCTACGGAAGGCAGGAGCGTTGGCCAGCTCATTGCCCTTGACCGGGTCGATCTTCAGGGCGTCGCGGGAAGCCGGGATCATCACGTCGGTGAGGCCGGCGGCGTCGATGGTCGCTCCAGCCTCGACGGTCACGCTGGTTAGCGCGTTGGTGGGGTCCCGGAGAAAGGTGGCGCCTGGATCGGCGCCGATGCCGATATTGGCCGAAGGGGCGTAGATCAGGCTGTTCTGACCGATGTCGATCACCGAACCGGTGTCGCCGATTCTGACCCTGGAGGTCTTGAAGGCGCTAAGCGAGGTGGCGTCCTGGGGTATGGTGTCGACGCCGCTGTCCGCCTCGATCGAGATCACCGCCCCTGGGGCAAGGGTGATGGCGGGCCCGGACAGATTGACGTAGCCGTTCCGCGACACGCTGGTGGTCGAGGCGATTACCCCGGCTTCCAGCACCGAACCGGTCGCCCCGGCGGCGCCCA
>JAYTXV010000148.1:0-12128 GCA_043742805.1 Caulobacteraceae bacterium
GCCGAGATGGCCCGGCCGCTGATCGGCTCAAGCCTCAGCACGATCGTGGTGTTCGCGCCGCTTGCCTTCCTCACCGGCGTGAGCGGAGGGTTCTTCAAGGCTTTGGCGGTGACCATGGCTGCGGCGTTGATCCTGTCGCTGCTGTTCGCCCTGTTCGTCGCGCCGGTTCTGGCTCGAAGCTGGCTTCGCCGGCGTGACGTCGAGGCGGCCGACAAGACCGGCTCGATGATGCGCCGCCTCACGGCGATCCATGGCCGGATCTCGGGATCGATGCTGTCGCGCCCGATCCTGACGGTGGGCCTGACGGCCGGCGTCCTGCTGGCGCTCGGCGGCGTCGCCTACACCCAGCTGGGCTCTGGCTTCATGCCCCGGATGGACGAGGGCGGTTTTGTCCTCGACTACAAGGCCAGGCCGGGAGCGGCGCTTACCGATACCGATCGCCTGTTGCGCCAGGCCGAGGCGATCATCCGCGCCACGCCGGACGTCGACAGCTATTCGCGCCGGACCGGCTTCCAGCTCGGCGGCGGCCTGACCGAGGCCGACGAGGGCGACTTCTTCATCCACCTGCGCCATGGCCAGCGCCGGGGCGTCGAAGCCGTGATGATTGACATCCGGCAAAAAATTCAGACCCAGGTTCCCGGGCTCGACATCGAGACCGCCCAATTGATGGAAGACCTGATCGGCGATCTCACCGCCGTGCCCCAGCCGGTGGAGATCAAGCTGTTCGGGGAGGATCCTGTAGCCCTCCGCCAGGCGGCCGGCCTGGTCGCGCCGGCCATCGGCAAGGTTCGCGGCCTGGTGGAGGTGGTCGACGGCCTGCGCGTCGCCGGCGACACTATCGGCGTCAAGGTCAATCGTCCGGCCGCCGCCCTGGAAGGTTTGACGTCGGATGACGTGGCTCGGCAGCTGGGCGAGTTGATCGGCGGTCAGGTCGCCACCTCGGTCCGGTCCGGAGATGTGCTGGTGGGAATCCGGGTCCAGGCGCCCGCCGATCTGCGCGATCGCATCGCCGCCATCGCCGATCTGCGCCTGCGCGCCCCCGACGGCCGTGATGTGGCGTTGTCGCGCGTCGCCGCCTTGGCGATCGAACCGGGCGAACAGCAGATCAAACGCGAGGACCTGCAGCCGTTCGTTGACGTCACCGCCCGCCTCGAACACCGCGACCTGGGATCGGCTATGGCCGATGTCCGCAAGACCGTGGCGGGGCTCGCCCTGCCGGCCGGCGTCCGCGTGGAATACGGCGGTCTCTACGCCCAGCAGCAGAGCTCCTTCGCCGATCTGGCGGCGGTCTTCGCTTCGGCGATCCTGCTGGTGGCCCTGCTGCTCCTTTATCTGTTCGAGCGATGGGCCGTGGTCGTCAGTGTGCTGACGGTTGTGCTGCTTGCCGCTTCGGCCGTGTTCTTGGGCCTGTGGGCCACGGGGACCGAGCTTAATATTTCCGCCCTGATGGGCCTGACCATGGTGGTCGGCATCATCACCGAACTGGCGATCTTCTTCTTCGCGGAAGTGAACCTGACCGAGCCCGTGGACCACGCGGTCTTGCTGGCCGCCGGCCGGGCGCGCCTGCGACCGATCCTGATGTCGGCGGTGATCGCCATCCTTGCCCTCTCCCCCCTGGCGCTGGGACTCGGGGAGGGGGCCGCCATGCAGAAGCCCCTGGCCATCGCAATAATCTCCGGCCTGCTGGCCGGCGCGCCCCTGGTGCTGCTGGTCCTGCCGGCGGCTTACGCGGTGGTGTCGCGCGGTCGGCGGTGATCGCCGACATCAATCGCCGCTAGCTATCGCCCCGCCGCCCACTCCGCGACCAGCTTCGTCCACAACCGGGTCCCTGACTCAACCGGATCAGCTATCGAGGGGATGCCTGTCGTCAGGATACCGGCTTTTGATGACGACGGTTATGCCGCCGCGCGTTACTTTGGTGTCGGGAGCTTGCCAGATATTCAGTTCATAGTCATAGCTCGGCGCCCAGGCAAAAGTAACAAGTGTTGGAGGTTCCGTCGAGAGAGCGTGGTATAGTGTAGCGCGCAACGCTTCAGTGAGGCCGCTTGGTATTTTTGATACATAGGTCTTAATGGCTTCATGTAGCGATGTGCTTCCGACGGGCGAGACAGCTGATCCAAGATGTCGCCCCGGAGCAAAAATTTCTTTTCGCTCAGCCAATTCATGAACTCTGTCTCTGGAAAAAGCGACATTCAGTTCGCCAAGCATCGTCTGCAGATATGGCATTGATCCCCTCGTTTTTTGGAGTCCGGCGACTAAATATCACAATGGCCGCGACATAACCGTCCTCGCGGATAAGCTAGGCTGGCGGGTCGCTGGAAGTCAATCCGTGGGGGGCAGACGTTCCCTGGGCGACCGTGCGTTACTTGCTTACTGTTGTCTAACTGGGTGCTCGGAGCCTGCGGGGGCGTCTGTCGACAGGGGTGTCACGATGGGCCGCCCACCGTCGGAGCGCGATCTCGCGTGGGCGTGTCTTGCCTTGACCCGCCCACGCGAGATCGTTCCTCGGCCCGAAAAATCCACGGTCGATAGGCGGCGGCGCCGGTGACCCTGAGAAGCTCGCGCGCTCGATCAAGATGATTTTCCCCTTCGCTCCGGAGGGAGGCCGTCGCCAGGCAAAAGTTGGAATGCGCGGCGGCGCAGTGCGCGAGCAATTCCGCTAATCGGGCGCTCCGCCGTCGCGCCAGACTGATCGATTCTGCGGCGACCAGGGCCGCCCGATCAAAATCACCGCCCAGATCGTAGGCCTGGGCGAGATGGGCGAGCAGCCGCGCCTCGTACTCCATGCCGGTGCGGGTCCGGCGCGCCGTCGTGACTCCTTCGGAGAAAAAATCGGCCGCTCCCGTGAAGTCGCGCGCCACGAGTGCGGCCAGGCCGCGCCCCATCGAAGTGAGGGGTCCGAGATATGGCGTTCCGGTTTGATAAGCGAGCGCGGCCAATTCGTCGGCATGCCAAAGCGCCGTCCCTGCGGCGCCTCGATGCCAAGCCAGTTCAACGCCGCAAAAATGCGCGGAGGCCTTTTCCACCGGTCCAACCTCGCCTGGGTCGACCTGCATCACCTTGTTCAGATACGACCCCGCTTCATCAAACTGGCCGAGATGGACCAGACAGGCCACTCTGCCCGAACGGACCCAATAGTTGACGTCGAAGCCGAACTTTCGGTTCAACCTGACCAGCATCGCCATGCCTTCGTCCGTGCGGCTCGCCTGGTGGATGGAGGTGATGGTCTCGTCGTTCGCGCCCAGCGCATCGCGGTAAAGGCCGGCATGGGAGTAGGCTTGGCTCAAGAGGGCGTTGCACGCGATCCATCCGACCTTGTCGGCGGCGTCTTCGACGAGCGAAACCGCCTGACGCGCCAGGCTCACATAGTCGTCGGCCGCACCCGACATCGACAGAATGCGCCCATAGGTACCGATCGTAAGCGCTTCATAGGTCCGATCGCCGGTGGCGCGCGCGTACCGCAGGGCCTCCTCGGCATAGGTGCGCACTTCGTCGGCGCCGAGCCCTTCGCGATAGCCAAGAGATAGAAGACGGCTGCTGGCCATGGCCCGAAGCCGGTCCGTGTCCTTGTCTGGGGGGTGGTCACCCAACAGCCGACGAATTTTCTTCCAGTCGGCGACGGCCTGGGTAGAGTTGGTGCGGGCGATCCAATGGGCGGATCGGCTCAAATGTTTCGCCGCCGTGGCCGGCTGGCCGGCCGCCTCCCAATGGTGCGCAAGCAAGCTCGCCGCCTCGTCCGATATACCCCACGGCAGGGTTTCGATGGCTTTCGCGACGTCTGCATGCACTTTGGCGCGCCTGGACCGCAATTGCATTGCGTAGGCGACTTCCTGCACCAGCGGATGGCGGAAGGCGAACCCGGGGCCATGCTCGGTGTCGCTGGCCTGAATCAGTTCGGCCGCGCAGAGCCGATCCGCCGCTCCCGCCTCGAAATTTCCCCGGGGCGCGAGGGCTTGCAACAATACCGAGGGAAAGGCCTTGCCGATCACCGCGCCGATTTGCAGTAACTGCTTGTCTGGTTCGGCCAGCAGGTCGATGCGGGCGCTGATCACCGCTTCGAGGGTGGCGGGCAGGGCTGGCGAGTCCGGCGCGCCCGGCGCCAGCCCGTAGTTGCAGATGGTCCCGGTCAAGGTCCCGTTCTGCGCCAGAGCGCGGACAAGCTCCTCGGCAAAAAAGGGGTTGCCGCCGCTCCGCGCGGCGATCCTGTCGATCATGCCCGCTAGGCGCGGATCGCCGCCGACCCGATCCCGGGTCAATTCATGAATCTGGCTGTCGTCCAACTCCGGCAACGGCATCTCGCCATATTGGGCCATGTCCCTCCAAGGTGAGGGCCAGTCTGGCCGGTAGTTCACAACTATGACGGCCTTCGTTCCCGTGACGGCCTCGATCATCGCCGTTATGAAATCCAGGCTGGACGCATCCATCCAATGCAGATCCTCTAGGAGGATGACGCAGGCCTCCTGGCCCATGGATTCCACCAGTCGTCCGAAGAAATCGCGTAGACGAGCGTTTTTCGCCTTGGGGTCGAGGGGGGCGCCGGCGAGTTCAGGGGCGGGCAGGCCCAAAAACTCGGCCAGAATCGGAATGTCGGGGCTGAATGCAGGCCCGAAGGACAACAGTTTTTCCGTGATCTTCGCTCGCGCGGCCATCGGCGCCGAAAAAGGCGCGACGCCGAAGAAGGCGCGTAGCATTTCGATCACCGGAAGCAGGGGTGTGGCCTTGCCGAACACTTGAGCCCGAGCTTCCAGGACATCGATTCCTTGGCGGCGGCACGCTTCGGCGAACTCGTGACACAACCTGCTCTTGCCTATGCCCGCCGAGCCGACAATGCCGATGGCCTTGCCGCGCCCATCTTTCGCGTCGCTTAAGGCTTGTCCGAGCCGCCGCAGTTCGTCGACCCGGCCCCGGAGCCGCGTAAGATCGCCACCTGAAAACTGGTCGCTGGCGACCACGGGCCTCATGGCGACCAGCCGAAATACCGCCGCCGGCTCTGAAATTCCCTTCAGGACGCGCCGCCCGAGAGGCGCCGTCTCGACATAAGCCTCGACGAGAGCGCGACATTCGTCGCTTAGGCAGATCCCGCCGGGTTCCGCCTGCTGCTCGATACGGTTGGCTATGGCGAGCGTTACGCCGTGGACTTCGGGCTCGGCCGATCCGCCAACCTCCGGCGCGCCGGCGACGATCTCTCCAGAGTGCAGACCAATCCGGATCGGGGTCGGGATTGGCAGACCGGCTATGGCCTCCTGCATGGCGAGCGCCGCTTGGCAGGCGCGCAGGGCGTGACGTTCCTGGGCGAGGGGCGCGCCGAACGTGGCCATCAGGCCATCCCCCAGGGTTCGCAGGACCGTGCCGTCAAACCGCCGCACCGCCCTGACCATAATGTCCACCACCGGCTTGAGGCGCGCCATCGCCGCCTCGGCGTCCAGGCTGGCGATCATCGAGGTGGACTCGACGATATCCGCGAACATCACGGTGGCCTGTTTGCGCTCGCCGCGCGGATCGGCGCTTCGCGAAGCCTCGGTCATGGGCGAACCGCACCCGCCGCAGAACCGCGCCGATGGTGAGAAGACGCGACCGCAATTGGCGCAGGCCGTGGAAAGAGGATGACCGCAGTCCTGGCAGCACGGGGTATCGGAAGGATTCTGGCTCAAACACCGGCCGCACCGAATCAACGTCATGACTGGCAGGAATAGGGTGTCGGGGGTGTCCGCGGCCGGTCGACGGCGGTCCTGTTGTCGCAACCGGAAGCTCCGCGTCGCATCCGAGCCCCTTTGAAAACTATAACATGTACTAGGAAACATAAAGCACGACCGAGGCTCGCATGGCAACGCCGGATCTCGCTGTCAAGTCGCCCGCCACGACAGCCGCTTCGACACGGCGGGGCAATCTTCGCCGAATCCTTGCGTTGGTTGTGGCGCGCCGCTGACGCGGCGTCTCCAGCGCTGTAAGGAAATGCCCCATGACCCCTGGGGCCGTTCATGGATGAGATGCTCAGAGCCGCCGCGCGGCTCTACGAGACCGGCAAGCCCCGGCGCGAACTTACCATGGGACGCATTGTTTTCCTTGTGGTTGCGGCCGCGGCGCCCCTGGCGGCGATGATCGGCAACCTGCCCATCGCCCTGGCTCAGGGCAACGGCGCGGGCATGCCGGGCGCCTTCCTGCTGGCGGCGGTGATCCTGCTGTGTTTCGCGGTCGGCTATGCGCGCATTAGCCGCCGCATCGTCAGCACCGGCGCCTTCTACACCTATGTGGTCCAGGGGTTAGGCAAGGTTGTAGGGGTGGGGGCGGCCTTCATCGCCATGGTCACCTATGTGCTGTTCGCCCTCGGCTTGGCGGTGGCCTTCGGTTATTTCGCCGACTTGGTGTTCTCCCATGTCGGAATCCACGAAGCCTGGTTCGTGTGGGCTGGGATCGGGGTCGCGGTCACCGCCGTGCTCGGCTATCGCTCGATCGACCTGTCGTCGCGGGTCCTGGGCGCGCTGATGATCGGCGAGATCACCATCCTGGGTGGTTTCGACGTGGCGGTGGTGGTGACCAAGGGCTGGGACGCCTTTCCGCTGGCCTCGTTCGATCCCCATGTGGTGTTCGTCCACGGCTTCGCCATCGCCGTGATGTTCGCCTTCACTTCGTTCATCGGCTTCGAGTCGGCGGCCCTCTACGGCGAGGAAACGCGCGAGCCCACCAAGGCCATTCCCGCCGCCACCTTCGCCTCGGTCAGCCTGATCGGCCTGTTCTATCTGCTCACCGCCTGGGTCGCCGTAGGTTCCATGGGGGCTGACAAGGCCCAGTCGATGGCCAAGGCCCAGGGCGGCGAGTTGATGCTTGGGTTGTCATCGCATTTCGTCGGCGGTGCGGCCGGGGCGATCACCGGCGTCCTGGTCTGCACCTCTATCCTGGCCTCCTACCTGGCCATGCACAACGCCGCCAGTCGCTACATCTTTGCTCTGGGGCGAGAGAAGCTGTTGCCGCCTGTCCTGGGCCGCTTCCATCTGGTGCGCCACGCACCCTCCAGCGCCAGCCTGACAGTTACCGCGGTCACGGGTCTCGGCGTCCTGGCCTTCGGCCTGGCGAAGCTGGAACCCTACCGGGTGGTGATGCCGGGCCTGATCGGTTTTTCAACCCTGGGGATCATTCTGCTCCAGGCCCTGGCGGCGGTGGCCATCGTGGTCTGGCTGGCGCGGCGGGCGACCTCTCGCACCTGGCTACATCTGGCCGCGCCGGTGGCCGGGGCGATAGGCCTGATCGGGGCCGGCGTGCTGGTGATCTGGAACTTTCCGTTGTTGACTCCTGTCCACGTGACCTGGATCGGCTGGACGCCCGTCGCCTATGGGGTGATTTTCGCTTTCGGATTGGGTTTCGGCCTGTGGCTGCGCGCCAACCGGCCCCGGGTCTACGCGGCTCTCGGGGCCACTGATCTGCGTCCCGATACGACCCGGCCCCTTCCCAGACCGGTCGAAGCACGCGGCAAATATTGCATTATCGGGGCCGGGCCAGGCGGGCTGATGGCGGCGAGGGCCTTCCGCCTGGCGGGCTTGCCCTATGATCACTTCGAGCGCCACTCCGATGTTGGCGGCATCTGGGACATCGAGAATCCCGGCACGTCGATGTATGAATCGGCGCACTTCATCTCGTCCAAACACACCTCCGGTTTCTTCGGCCTGCCGATGCCGGCGTCCTATCCCGACTATCCGGACTACCGGCAGATTCACGCCTACATCCGCCAGTTCGCCGAGCAGTTCGGCCTGCGCGAGGCCATCGCTTTCAACACCGAGGTCCTCAGGGCCGAGCCTTTGGGCGAGAACGCGGCCGAGGGCTGGCGGGTGACTCTGGGCGACGGTTCGATGCGCCACTACGAAGGTCTGGTCTGCGCCAACGGCGTCACCTGGCATCCGGCCATGCCCGCCTATCCGGGGCTGGAGACTTTCCGGGGCGAAGTGCGCCACAGCGTCAGTCACCGGTCGGCCGACGAGTTCAAGGGTCGGCGGGTGCTGATCATCGGGGCGGGCAATTCGGGCGTCGATATCGCCTGCGACGCGGCCCGCTCGGCCCGCGCGGCTTTCCTCAGTGTCCGGCGCGGCTACCGTTTCGTGCCCAAGCATGTGTTCGGGGTGCCGACCGACCTTTTCCTGTCAGGCGCGGTGCGCCCGCCGCGCGGCGTGGCCCTGCCTACCGATCCCAGCGAGATGGTCGACGCCCTGACCGGCGACTTGACCCGCTTCGGCCTGCCGGCCCCTGACCACAAACTGCTGGAATCCCACCCAATCATGAACTCCCAGGTGCTGCACCACCTGGCCCATGGCGACCTGATCGGCAAGAAGGACGTCGCGCGGTTTACGCCCAGCGGCGCGATCTTTGCCGACGGATCGGAGGAGACCTTCGACCTGGTAATTTGCGCTACCGGCTATGAATACCGCCTGCCGTTCCTGGATGACAAACTGTTCACCTGGAACCATGGCCATCCAGAGCTCTATCTGAACATCTTCCACCGCTCGCTGCGGGGCCTGGCGGTGCTGGGGTTCATCGAGTTCGCTTCGGCCGGCTATCAGCGCTTCGACGAAATGGCCCAGATGGCGGCCATGGATGCCTATATCGCCCAATCTGCCACAGATATGGCCGCCACAGATTTGGCGGGTCACGGCCTCGCCGCCTGGACGGCGATGAAGCGCGATCACCGGCCCAACCTGCGCGGCCAGATCGCCTATGTCGAAAGCCCCCGTCACGCCAACTACGTCGATGTCGATATCTACCGCCGCACCCTGTCGGAAATCCGCGAGCGCTTCGGCTGGATCGACTCCGATCACCGCACCTATGACGGGCTGCTTCATCGAAGTTGACGGTTTCAACCCACTGGCGCGTGTCTGGATCATGGCCGGTCTCGACGCGACAGCCTGATCGCCGCCGCCACCGACCTGCTGGATCGTGGCGGTCCGGCTCCGGTCTCCATCGAACCGTCTCAAGATAGCTAAATCCGCCTGTCCGAGGGCCGGCATTTTTTCACGCTTTTCGCGGCGAGTGATCGGTTGCAAAGTCCAGATCGTAATGGCTTGGCGAAACGACCTGGACCCGCAGCCGGATCGATTTTTCGTTGCGGTGAATGCTTGTTCGGTGGTATGACATCTTGTCACATTTGAAAATTATTGTTGTATCGTGGTGTGGGGCGGTGTTTTACGCTCCGTTACTTCGGGCGGGTGAGGTCCTTTTATGAGAATCCTAAGCCTAGCGGCCCTGATGGCCGCTTCGGTCCTCAGCGGGCCATTCGTGGCCGAGGCCGCGTCGACACACTCCATGATGGTCGCCCCGAACGACTTGCCGGGTCAGGATCTCAGCAACATCGGCGCCCTGCACATCGACGACATGTCGTCGATGACCAAGCCGCTCTACGACGACGGTAGTGGTCCTGTAGCGCTCGGAGCACAAATTCCCGTGCGCGTCAGCGTCACCGCCGCCAAGGCGCCTTCGGCTGCTCTGGTGTTTCCGGGCACTGGCTATGTGTTCGGCCGGGCTCCGGTGGCTGGCGCCGGCGCCGGAACCGACGGCTACTTCGACGCGGCGGTGGCCTGGCCTCTGGTCAGCCTGCATGCGATTGTTCTGCCCGATGGCCGGGTTCTGAACTACGGCACCAACGTCAATGCCGCCAACACCTTTGTCTACGATGTGTGGGATCCCAAACTCGGCAACGCCTCGACGGCCCACAGCGTTCTGCAGAACACCACCACCACCGACATCTTCTGCAGTTTCCAGTCGTTGGACTGGCAGACCGGCGAAGTGTTGATCACCGGCGGTGACACCGGTTCCACATTTCGCAACAACGCCGGAACCAACGCCACCACGCTGTTTGCGCCGCCAACCAACACGATCCGCTCCCAGACCGCGATGGAATACGGCCGCTGGTATCCGACGGTCGTCGGCATGCCCAACGGCGACATGGTTGCGTTGGGCGGCTATTTGAATTCGACCGTCCCCACGATCATCCCTGAAGTTTACAATTCACGAGTCACGCCGAACTGGCGCACGCTCACCAACGCGGGCAGCAATGACGCCTTCGGTCTGACTCAGGGTGGATGGTTCTACCCCAAGGCCTGGGTTACGCCGCTGGGTCATATCTTCATGGTAGCCAATACTGGCAAAATGTATGACATCAATACCGTGGGCGTAGGCTCGATCACCCCATATGTCATACCACCGGGTGTAGCGACCGTGGTGAGAGGGTCGCTAACCTTGCCGACTATCATGTACGCCCCCGGTAAATTGCTTTCGCTGCGTTTGAACGCGACCGTACAGCTAATCGACATCAATGGATCGCAACCTGTGGTCTCCGCGGCTGCGAACATCGATCAGCAACGCTTCTGGGCTACGGCCACTGTGTTGGCGGATGGCAAGGTTGGTGTAACGGGCGGTTCTTCGAAGGCCAATGCGCTCGTTGACGTCGCCTACCACATACAAATCTGGGATCCGGCCACCGGCGCCTGGACCACCGGCGCGGCCGCCACCAAGCCTCGGCTGTATCATTCGGTCGCCTTGCTCCTGCCCGACGCCTCGGTCTTGACCGGGGCGGGAGGCTCACCGGGTCCGGTGACCGAGCGCAACGCCGAGATCTACTATCCTCCGTATCTCTATAGGAACGATGGATCGGGCCAGCCCGCGCCACGGCCCACGCTGGTCGCCGCCCCGACCGGGCTTGTCATCGGGGCCAATGTCACCGCCACGGTCGGCCCCAACGATGTGATAAGCCGGGTGACGTTCATTCGCGCCGGCTCGGTCACCCATTCGACCAACATCGATCAGCGCTTCTTCGATCTTCCCTTCACCCAGACCGGGGCGAGCATCACCGCGACCCTGCCGACGGATTCAAAGGTCCTGGTTCCCGGCTACTATATGATGTTCGTTTTCCAGAACGGCGCGCCGTCGGTGTCGAAGACCATTCGCGTCACGCCGAGCTGATACGAGATCGCTCGCCGCGAAGCGCGGTTTTAATCGGGGGGTGGGGCGTTATTCGATCGGCGCCGAGACGGTGACGCGCCACCCTGGATCATTGCTGGTTTCCACGAGGTCCCCCCGCAGGCTTTTGACGATGGCGGCCACCATCCGCGAGCCGAAGCCGTGCCTCGCGCCGACCCTTCCTGAGCCGCTGTCCGCGACTATGAGACGGAGGCGATCGCGATCCTGTTCCAGCAGGATCGAAATCGGGCCGGGCGCACCGCCGTAGGCGTATTTGTTGGCGTTGATCAGCAACTCCGTGAAAATCAGGCCGATATTCACCGCCTTGTCGGCCGAGACGATAACCGGTGCGAGGCGCAGGCTGATGTGGTTCTTCCACGCCTCATCCATCGAGGAGCCGATATCGGCGCATAAATCCTCAAGGTAGCGCGACAGATCGACAGTTTCTGGTCGAATGTCGGTGTACAGCCGACGGTGCACCAGGGCGACGGCCGATACCCGCCGCCGTGCCTCTTCAAGCTGCACGCTCAGAGCATCGTCGCCTATGTCACGCGCCTGCAGGGACAGAAAAGACGACACTAACTGCAGGCTATTTTGAATTCGATGGCCGATTTCCTTGATCAGGAAGTCTTTCTGCAGCAGCAAGATCTCGTTCTCTGTGATTGTTGCTGTCAGCTCTCGGTTGAGATCGCGAACCCGGCGATTTTGACGGGCGTCGAAGATGGTCCGCATCAACCGGCTGGCCGACTCGATCTCCAGCAAGGTCCACCGCCGCGACTTGCCTCGAACAGCTTGGCTCCACGCTTCGAAAGAGGTCCTCGGGGTAAGTGGCGCGTTTGGATCGAGGGAGACTGATTTGTGGGGATTGCCCGCCCAGGTGACCACCTCGACCTGCTCCGCTCGGAACCACATCAAGACGGTTGGCGGTTCGGTCGACATCGTGGTGGCGAGCAGACCACTGGCTCGCTCTTGAAAAGCAGTGGCGGCTTGGAAGCGCCTGGGCAGTTCGTGAGTGCGGTAGGGGGCTGCCGTGGCGCGGTTCTGAACCCAATCGGAGACGGCTCTGATCTCGGCGACATCCGGGCAGCGGCCGGCGAAATAGAGATCACCGCCTTGCACCGCGGCGAAACCGTCGGAAGCCAGCATTTCGCATAGTTCCAGGCCGGTGCTCGCGAAGAAATCGGCGATCG
>JAYTXV010000149.1:0-8444 GCA_043742805.1 Caulobacteraceae bacterium
GCCGGAATCTATGGCGTTGGTCCCGAGGATTTGCCCGATCTGGTGGAGCTGGGGTTCTCGATCCAGAAGGTCGGGGAATCGGCCGCGGTGCCGCTCGACACCTTTTCCCTCGAGGGTCGCCGCAAAGGCAACCTGCGCCGCAGCTGGCGCAAGACCGGCGAGGAGGGGGCCTGTTTCGAGGTCATCCCCGAGGGGGGCGCCGCCTGCCTGGCCGGCGAACTGCGGGCGGTGTCCGACCAGTGGCTGGCCCATCACGCCGGGGGCGAGAAGAGCTTTTCCATGGGGGGGTTCGAGGAGCCCTATGTCTGGCGGTTTCCATTCGCCGTCGTGCGGGTCGGAAACCGCGTGCTGGCCTTCGCCACGCTGTGGACGACGGCCGAGCGGACGTCATTCTCCATCGACCTGATGCGTTACGCCGACGACGCGCCCAAGGATGTGATGGATTTCCTGTTCGTCGAGCTGCTGAAGTGGGGTCGGGAGCAGGGCTACGTGGCATTCGAATTCGGCATGGCGCCGCTGGCGGGTCTGGAAGACCGGCCCCTGGCGCCGATCATGTCGCGCGTCGGCCGCCTGTTGTTTGAGCGCGGCGAGGAGATTTACAATTTCCAGGGCGTGCATCGTTTCAAGGACAAATACGATCCGCTCTGGCAGCCACGCTACATTGCCGCGCCGCACAAATGGGCCATACCAATATTGCTGGCCGATGTCGGCCTGTTGAGTTCGGGGGGAATGGCGGGGATCGGCCTGCGGTCCAAGAAGCCGAAGGAAAAGGCTCCGGCCGCCTGATGCCGGCGAAGTAGAGCACCACTTAAGAGTTTAGAGCCTGGCTCTGCCTTTGGAAATGTTCCGTCTAAAGGCGTCAGGCTCTGGCCTGGAGGGTTCGCAACATGTTGCGTGCCCGAGCGGCGCTCGCCAGAGGCAACTCAGGTTCGCATGTTGCGCATCAGCGAATTGGTCATGGTCGGTTCCGCCCCCACCGCCGCGCGCGCCGCCAGGTCTCAGCCGGCGGGATAGTGTCTTTTCAAACAGGCCTCGGTCCCGGTGGCGATGGCCTGAACAGCCAGCAAAGGTCTAGCCTGTCGGTTCCACCGGCAAGGGTTCGCGCCACATGCTCCACAGCATCGGCGCGTCCGGGCGGGGCCGGTTTTCCGAGATCACTTCGAAGCCGTGGCGGTGATAAAGAGCGATGTTGCGTTCGGTCTGGGTTTCCAGATAGGCGGGCAGGCCGGCGATGTCGCAGCGATCGGTCCCGACCTTCAGCAGGCGCGAGCCGACGCCATGGCCCTGGGCCGGGCGGGCGACTCCCAGGAACATCAGATAGGCGTGCGGCCGGTCCATCGGGTGGCCTTTGTCCATGATTTCGCGCACCGCGGCCAGCCGGCTGAATCGGGCGAGGCCGGTGGCCCGTAGCAGCACGGGGAGGGCGCGCAGTTCGGTTAATAGCGGCGTCGGTTTCAGGGCCTCGAAGGGCAACCAGACCGCCGCCGCGCCGCCGGTGGCCGGGCGCTCGATCGAGCCCTCGCCGAAGGCCATGTTGGCGATGATGAAGTTGAAGAACGCCAGGCGGGCGGCGTCCCGCCTGGAGTCTGTCCGCATGAACCAGTCGAACAGTATGTCGTCGGCGAAGGCGTCGGCCAGATCGGCGGCGACGCTGGGAAGGTCGGCCTTGGCCGCCAGAACCGGGGCTTCGGCGCCGCGCCTCAGCGCCGCGATATCCATCAGATCCGCTCGGTGATTTTGATGGCGACCCGGCAGCCCGCGCGGATCACCGCGGTGAGAAGGGCGCCGCCGGGCGCTTCCCGGGCGCCGGAGTCGATCGCCTCCTGCTGATGAGCGAGTTCGTCGTCGCGGAAGCCACTGAGTTCGGCCGCCAAAGCGGGGGCCTGAGTTTCCAGTTCGGCGATCTGATCGGCGTAGTGGGCCTCGATGACGCTCTCCACCGCGTCGGTACAGGCATGGGCGGCCTTTTCTCCCAGCAAGGCGGTTCCGGCGCCCAGCGCGAAACCGGCCGCGCGCCAGAAGGGCGCCAGCAGAGTCGGGCGGGTGCGCGTCTCGTTCAGCAGAGCTTCGAAACGGGCGAGATGGCGCGCCTCGTGGCCTTCCATCCGCTCAAGTTGCTCGCTGATCGCCTGATGTCCGCGGGCCGCGCCCAGAACCGCGCGCTGGCCGCGATAGATATGCACCGCGCCCAGCTCGCCGGCGTGATCGACACGCAGGATCTGGGCCAGCCGCATGGCCTGGCCGCCGGGGCCGGGCCTGGGCGGGACCGGACGAAGATGGGCTTCAGGGTCAGTCATCGCGCGCGAGCCTCCGAAAAACCGCGCCGTGCCGCCAGGGCGCTAAGCACGGCCAGTGTCAGTGATATCAGAACGTTCCAACCCGCCATGGATGTGCCCAGGAACACCCAGGCCGGCTTGTCACAGGCTGGGACGGCGATCGGGCCACCGTTCAGCAGGCGGGCGAGATCCGCCGCGCTGACCTGCACATGGCCGCCGGTACAGCTGGCCGGACCTGGCCAGAATTTCCACTCCGCCCCGGCATGATAGACGGCCAGGGCCGCCCCGCCGAGGAAGACCAGGGCGAGCAGGGCGCTGACCCATTGGCCGAGTTTGGCCGGGGTGAGGCTGATCATCGCGCCGATGGCCGCGATCCCGGCCGCGACCCAATAGACCTGACGTTCCTTCAGGCACAGCTCACACGGCGCCATGTGGCCGAAAGTTTCGAAGGCGTGGGCGATGGCCAGCATCAGCAGGCTGCTGAACAGCGCCACCCACGGCCAGTGTTTGAGAACCGGTTTCACGATCCCGATATGGTCGCATAGGCCGCCAAGGGTAAGGGCCTGGGCCGGATCAATGGTGGGGAATGAGTTTCAGCGCCACCACGGCGATGACCAATATCGCCACGATGACGCCCGCGATCAGGGCCATGCGCTTTTCGATGACCGGCAGCAGGCCGGGTCCGAAGCGCTTGACCAGCCAGGTCACGCCGAAGAACCGGGCGCTCCGGGTTACGCAGGACGCCGCCACGAATTGCCAGAGGCTGAAATGCGCGAGGCCGGTGGTGATGGTGACCAGCTTATAGGGCACCGGCAGCAGTCCCTGAATCAGGATCACGCCGACGCCGTATCTGGCGAACTGCGCGCGCAGCGCAACCTCGCCGCCCGGGTGGCCGGTGACCGCCAATATCCAGTGGCCGACGGGTCCCAGACTGTAGCCGATCGCGTAGCCGAGTATGCCTCCGACGATCGAACCGGCTGTGCAGATAGCCGCGTATCGCCAGGCCCGTTCGGGCCGGGCCAGCACCATCGGCGCCAACATGGTGTCCGGCGGAACGGGGAAAAACGAACTCTCGGCGAACGCGATGGCGAACAGCGCCAGGCCGGCGTGGCGGGACGCCGCCAGCCTCATCACCCAGTCATAGAGGCGTCGCAGCATCGTTTGGTAAAGTCCCTGGAAGGCGGCCCGCGCCGATGCGCGGCCAGCGCGCCCTGCTAGCAGATCGGCGATGTCTTCCGCAAAGGCGTTCGGCCTGACACAATGGGGTTCGACTTCGGAGATCCGCCATGAATGCGACCGTTGCTCCTCCCAACGACATTTTCGACAACCCACTGGGGACCGATGGATTCGAATTCGTCGAGTTCACCTCGCCCGAGCCCGAACGGCTGAAGGACCTGTTCGAACGCATGGGTTTCGCGGCGGTCTCCCGCCACCGATCGAAGAACGTGCTGCGCTTTGCCCAGGGCGACATCAATTTCATCCTGAACATGGAGCCTCAGGGCCAGGGCGCCGAATTCCGCGAGGTTCACGGCCCCTCGGCCAACGCCATGGCTTTCCGGGTCAGGGACGCCGCCAAGGCTTTGGCTATGGCGGTCGAGCGGGGCGCGACGCCGGTTCGCGGCCTGGTCGGGCCGATGGAGCTGAATATCCCGGCCATCGAGGGGATCGGCGGGTCAAACCTTTATCTGGTCGACCGATACGGCGCCCAGGCGATCTATGACGTCGATTTCGTGCCGATCCCCGGCGCGGCACAGAGCGTGGCGGGTGTCGGCCTGACCTATCTCGACCACCTGACCCACAACGTCCATCGCGGCCAGATGGCCCACTGGGCTGGTTTCTACGAGCGCATCTTCAATTTCCGCGAGATTCGTCATTTCGACATCGAGGGCGCCCAGACCGGCCTGCTCTCCAAGGCCATGACCAGCCCCTGCGGCAAGATCCGCATCCCGCTCAATGAAAGCCGTGACGATTATTCCCAGATTGAGGAGTTCCTGCGCGACTACAAGGGCGAGGGGATTCAGCATATCGCGCTGGGGACCACCGACATCTACGCCGCCGTCGAGACCATGGCGGCGCGCGAGGTAAAGTTCCAGGAGAGCCCGGACACCTACTACGATATGCTGGACGCGCGGGTGCCCGGCCACGGCGAGAACCTGCAACGGCTGCGGGCCGACCGCATACTGGTCGACGGCGCCCCGAACGAGGGCCAGGGGTTGTTGCTGCAGATATTCACCCAGAACATGATCGGCCCGATCTTCTTCGAGCTGATCCAGCGCAAGGGCGCCGAAGGCTTCGGCGAGGGCAATTTCCGCGCCCTATTCGAATCCATCGAAGCCGATCAGGTCCGCCGCGGCGTCTTGCCGGCGAAACCCGGCCATGGCTGATCATCGCTGGATTCCAGTTCGCGGCGCCCAGGGCGATCACTCGCGTCAGGCGCACGCCGACATGCCGGCGGGCACCTATGAGCGGGAGATGTCGAAGGAAGGCTTCTTCGGCCCGGCCGCCTTTTTCCATCACCGCCGTCCGCCGACCGGCTGGAGCGATTTCCAGGGGCCTTTGCGGCCCAGGGCGTTCGATCTGGCGGCCCTCAACGAGGATGCCGCCTCGCCGTGGAACGCGCCGGTGATCCTGCACAACGCCCATGTCGAGATCCGGTTCTGGAAGTTGGCCGCGCCGATGCCGGCCCTGGCGCGCAACGCCGATGGCGACCAGCTGCTGTTCATCCACGCCGGAACGGGAGAACTGTTCTGCGACTTCGGTCGCCTAGTGTTCGCCGCCGGCGACTATCTCTATCTGCCGCGCGGGACGATGTGGCGGCTAACACCCGAGGCTGCCGCCGCGATCCTGATGATCGAATGCGTGGGTGGGCACTTCACCCTGCCTGACAAGGGCATGCTCGGCCCAACCGCCGTGTTCGACCCGGCCATGCTCGACACCCCGGAGATGGACGAAGCTTTCCGGGCTCATCAAGATGAGCCCGGCTCGGTCAGCGTGCATGTGAAGAAGCGCGGCCAGGTCTCGACGGTGACCTATCCCTACAACCCGCTGGACGCCGTGGGCTGGCATGGCGATCTGGCGCCGGCCCGGATCAATGTCTCGGCCTTGCGCCCGGTGGTCAGCCACCGTTATCACCTGCCGCCGTCGGTCCACACCACGTTTGTCGGCGAGCGGTTCGTGGTCTGCACCTTCGCGCCCCGGCCGTTCGAGACCGACCCCGGCGCGCTGAAGGTGCCGTTCTTCCACAACAACAACGACTATGATGAGGTGTTGTTCTATCACGCGGGCGACTTCTTCAGCCGTGACAACATCGACGCCGGCATGCTTACCTTTCACCCGAGCGGCTTCACCCACGGACCGCATCCCAAGGCCCTGAAGTCGATGTTGGTCCAGGCCAAGGCCGCCACCGACGAGTATGCGGTGATGATCGATACCCGAGATCCCCTGGACGTGGGCGAAGCGGCCCATGCGGTGGAGAACCTGGCCTATGTCGACAGCTGGAAATCGCCGGGGTGAGGCTCATCCCAGCCGTCGCTTTCGTGGTCCTGGCGAGCCTTGTCGCCGCCTGCGGGCGCGCGCCTCAGCGCGGTGACACTCAGATCGTCGTCCAGTGGTCGCCGCCGCACAGAGCGCCCGCCCGCGACCTGATGGATGCCTGGAGCCAACTGAATACCGGGCTGAGATATCAACGCGCGGAGACCCGGATCAGAGAGGCCGGGGGCGCCCTCTATTCCGAGCAGGGCGCCGCCAGTAGCGGCGACCTTTTCAACGTCCATCTGGGCTCCGATCAGGTCGACAGGACGGTCGCGCGGCTTGCGTTTCTCGAGCGGGTTCGACGCCTGCCGCGAGGCATGAGGATCGGCGTGGTGATCTACAGGAACGCAGCTCGCACGGATTGGAGCTACCAGGCCGTCTATCCGCCGGGCCTGGCCTATTTCAGCCAATCCTACGCCTCGGCCGCCGAAGAGTGCGCGATGTGGCGGGCCAGGAAAGATGCAGATCCGAACCCGGCCGGCCCCCGCGGGCTGGATTGCGCGGTGGGCGCCGGCCCAGCCCTGGCGTTGCCCTGATGCCCGCTGGTTCCGGCGACCCCGATCTGAAGGCCATGGCCGAGGATGAACTGGCCCGGGCGCTCAGCCTCGACTGGCGAGGGCTGAGCAAGATCACGCCCTGGGGCGACAGCTTCGACGGCATTTCGCCGGCCGGGCGCAACGTCACCGTTGAGCGGGCCTACATCTGGCAGGCCGAAACCGGAGGCGATATCCTTTGCGAGGTGAACGTGTTCGGTGGTGAATCACGCTTCGGCGCGGGCGAGAAAGTAAGCGCCGTGATCGTGCGGCCGGGAGCCAAGACCTGATGAAACTCGCCTCGCTCAAATCCGGCCGCGATGGACGCCTGGTGGTGGTGTCCCGCGATCTCGCCTGGTGCGTCCCGGCCGACACCATCGCGCCGACCCTGCAGGCGGCTCTCGACGACTGGGAACGGTGCGAGCCTTTCCTGCGCGGGTTGGCCGAAAGCCTGGAACACGAGGCGTTACCACGGATGCGTTTTCACGAACACGAGGCCGCCAGCCCCCTGCCACGCGCCTATCAGTGGGCCGACGGCTCGGCTTATGTGAACCACGTGCAACTGGTCCGCCGGGCGCGGGGCGCGGCCATGCCGGAAAGTTTCTGGACCGATCCGCTGATCTATCAGGGCGGGTCGGACGGATTCCTGGGGCCGCGCGACCCGATCCCGCTGGCCGACGAGGCCTGGGGCTGCGACTTCGAGGCCGAGATCGCGGTGATCATTGGCGATGCGCCCATGGGCGTCACGCCGGCCGATGGCCTCGCCCAGGTGCGGCTGGTGATGCTGGCCAACGATGTTTCGCTCAGAAACCTGATCCCGGGCGAGATGGCCAAGTCGTTCGGCTTTTTCCATTCCAAGCCGGCCGGATCGTTCTCGCCGGTGGCCGTGACCCCGGACGAACTGGGCGCCGTCTGGAGCGGCGGCAAGTTGTCGGGGCCGGTCACGGTCGAGCTCAACGGCCGACCGTTCGGCGAGCCCGACGCCGGGGTCGATATGACTTTCGATTTCGGCGTGTTGATCGCCCACGCGGCCAGGACCCGCGCGCTGGTGGCGGGAACCATCATCGGTTCCGGCACGGTCTCCAACAGGGGGGCGGACGGGGGGCCCGGCAAGCCGATCGCGGCGGGCGGGGTCGGCTACGCTTGCCTTGCTGAGCAGCGCACCGTGGAGACCCTGCTGAACGGGTCGCCGGAATCCCCGTTTCTCAAGGTCGGCGACACGGTGCGGATCGAGATGCGCGACGCTGATCGCCACTCGATCTTCGGCGCCATCGAACAGACCGTCAGCCAGGCCGCGGCCTTTCTCTGAACCGCTTGGCGACGCGGCCCCGCTCGTTCTATAAACCGGTCCCTGGGCGAGAGCCCAAGGCAAGCCCCTGCGGGCGTGGTGGAATTGGTAGACTCGCCGGACTTAAAAACCGGTTTATCTACCTATCTGAGAACTAACACGAAGAGTTGAAATAGTGAGTGCAAACACGGCATTGAGGATATAGGAAGTCGAGCCGTCGGAGCGGTCGAAATCGCGCTAGGTGCAGAATAGGTGCAGCGAACGCGGATGCGAACGGCGGTGATATAGCGGGCGTGGCGGAATTGGCAGACGCGCCGGATTCAAAATCCGGTTCTGAAAGGAGTGTCGGTTCGACCCCGACCGCCCGCACCATCGGGGTCGGATTCGGCTCAGCGCGCGGCTAAACCGTCACCAGCCGGCGGGCTTTTGAATATGACCGTGAGCGCCGGCGCCTTGGCTTCCATGCGCTAGCGTCGGGGATTAACGGGGTCGGTTTCGACCAGGGGCTGACGGACCACGGAGACCATGAAGTTTCCGAAATGCGTCTCGACGCGGGGAAGGGTGGCCAGCGCGCGCAGGTAGGCGAGTTGGCTCACCGGTTGGCCCGGATTGTGCGGTCGGGCATCGACCTTGGCGGTAAAATAGCAGATCCGTCGCACGTCGTTCTTGGGTAGAAGCTGTTCCAGATCCAACCATTTGAACGGGCCGCTGCGCAGGAGGCCGTAGTAGAGGTTGAAGCCGTCGATATAGACGTCCGTGCGCACCCTCGCCCCGCCCTCAAAAGTGCAGCGGCGGGCTTTCGCCCGCCGCGCCCCC
>JAYTXV010000150.1:0-3028 GCA_043742805.1 Caulobacteraceae bacterium
GGCCTGACCTCCACCTACCTGGGAACCGGTCGCGGTATCGAGGACGTGGGCTTCACCTTGCGCCGAGGCGGCTTGACCGTGATCGCCGGAGAGGTCGGAGCCGGCAAAACCACCCTGATCAAGGCTTTGATCGGCCTGATCCCGATCCAGTCGGGTGAAATCATCTGGAACGGCGTCCCTGTGGCTGATGCCGCCAGTTTCATGATCCCGCCGCGCTGCGCCTACACCGCCCAGGCCCCCCGGCTGTTCACCGAGAGTCTGCGCGACAATCTGCTGATGGGCCTGGGTGAAACCGATGAGGCGGTGACGCGGGCCATCACCTTGGCGATCCTCGATGAGGATCTCGCCGGCATGGACGGCGGCCTCGACACCATGGTCGGATCGCGCGGCGTCACGCTTTCGGGCGGCCAGTTACAGCGCGCGGCCGCAGCGCGGATGTTCCTGCGCGCCGCCGATCTGCTGATCCTCGATGACGCCTCCAGCGCTCTGGACGTGCGCACTGAGCAGCTGTTCTGGAACCGCCTGCTGGCCGGTGGCGCGCGCACCTGCCTGGTGGTCTCGCATCGCCCCGAAGCCTACCGCCGCGCGGACGAAATCATCCTGCTAAGCCATGGCCGGGTCGAGGCGCGCGGGACGCTGGAGTCGCTGCTGGAAACCAGCAACACTTTCCGCCAGACTTGGCGCGACATCACCCACGCGGGAGAAGCTCGATGATCAGGCGCGCGAAATCACTCAGCGCCTGCCTCGCGACCCTCGCGCTGGGACTATCCTCCTGCTCCCGACCGCCCGAGCCAGTCGCCAGCGGTTTTCCGCAGCGGCCCAGATTACCCGGGCCAATGTCCGTAGGCTGAAGGTCGCCTGGAAATTGTCCACGGGCGATCTGACTACTCACGCGGGTGACATCAAGCATTCGGCGTTCGAGGATACGCCTATCAGGGCCGGCGCCCAGGCCAAGCCGCTAATCCTCGTTCCAGGGTGGCGGAAGCTGCCCCGCCTTGAACAGGATCGTCGGGTTCTCGTCGTAGTCGCCCATCTCGATGTCGGCCGAGGCCGCGAAGGCGACGACACCGAGGCGAAGAGGGGCCAGACGCTCGGCCTTGCGCAGAGCCTCCTCCGCTGTCTTGCAACCGACCTGCGGCTCTGCCTTCAGCGCTTTTCCTCGGCCCGCTACATAAGCCTGCAGGATATAGACGGTTTCGCGTGACATGCGCGGCATAAGCCACGGCAAGCCAACGCTGGCTATCCCTCTCGCGAGGTGACTCGCCCCTCAGCCCGCGCGGTTCCAGCCGCCGTCGATCGGGATCAACGCCCCTGTCACATAGTCGGAAAGGTCGGTGACCAGGAACTCGACCACCTTGGCGCAGTCCTCGGGGTCACCCACGCGGCGCAGCGGGATGTGCCGAGCCTGATCGTTATCGCCGCGCCCGGCGCCCGACAACTGCACGATCCGCGCGGTGGCGATGAAGCCGGGTGCGATGCAGTTGGCGTTGATCCCATGGGGACCCAGCTCCTGCGCCAGATAGCGGGTGTAGTGGGCGATGGCGGCCTTGTTGGCCCCGTAGTGGGCATAGCCGCCGCCGACCCCGGCCACCGATCCGGCGTATGAAGCCACGGTGACTATTCGGCCGGACCGCTGTTCCTTCATCACCGGCGCCACGGCGCTGCAGCTGTGCACGGTGCCATAGAAATTCATCCGGGTGACCAGCTCAAGCAGGTCCTGCGGCACCTGGCTGGCGGTGGTCTCGCGCGGCTTGCCGCGCCCGCCGCCGGCGTTGGCGACCAGCACATCGACCCGGCCCCAGGCCTTGGCGACTTCCTCGACCATGTCGAACACCGCCTCGCGGTCGCCTATGTCGAACTCGAAGCCCAGCGATTCGCCGCCGCCGACGATGATCTCGTCCATGGTGGTGTCGGCGGTCATCGCCTTGGCCTCGCCCTCGAACTCCTCATAGGACTTCAGGTTCAGATCGCAGACCGCGACCTTGGCGCCGAGCCCGGCCAGCCGCCGCGCATAGGCCCGGCCCAACCCACGTGCGCCGCCTGTGACGATCGCCACCTTGCCGTCGAGCTTGCCCATTGGCGCTTCTCCCTTTTCCACGTCACCCGGCGTTCTTCGCGCCGGAGGCGACATGGTAGCTCGCGGGTTTCCGAACCGTTTCCAGTTTTCTGGATTATAAGAACGTTTTGCAGAATGTTGGGAAGCGGAGCGCTAGATTCGTCCGGCCGCCTTGCCGGCCGCCAGCGCCAGGAAGATCGCAGGGGCGACGATCATGGCGCCCATGAAATACGGCCCATCGATGCTGATCGCCGAATAGACCACGGCCGCGCCCGAGGGTCCGGCGAACCGGGCGAAGGCGCCGCAGGCGTTGTTCAGGCCCATGATCTGGCCCTGGTTGTTCTCGTCGATCGCCCGCGACATCAGCGCTCCGGCGTTGGGGAACGCCACCGATGAGCACAGCGCGGTCATGGCCATCAGCGCGTAGGTAGTCCAATGGCCGTCGCCGAATGGCTGCAGCGCCATGGCGATCACCGTGCCGACCATGCCCGCCGCCAGCATCCGCGCCTCGCCGAACCGCTTCGAAAGGGCGCCGGTCAGGAAGAACTGGGTGGGGGAGGAGACCAGCCCCGCTATGCCGAAACACAGGCCCACGTCCCGCGGTTGCCAGGCGAACTTATGATGCGCCCACAGGCCGAATACTGATTCGATGCCGGTGAAGGCGAAGCCGACCAGGAAAGTCAGCAGCATCAGGCGCCCGACCACCGGATTACGCACGGCTTCGCCGATCACCGCCCAGCGGCTGGGTGGGTTGGGGTCGACATGGCGCGCACGCCGGCTCTCGCGAACCAGCAGGGTAATGCCAAGGGATGACAGCCCGGCTAGGGCCGAGGCGGCCAGCAGGGGAATCTGGAACCCGGCGTGTCCCAACGACGGTTTTGCCAGGAACCCTCCGGCCACGGGTCCAAGAATGAAGCCGATATTGTAGGCCGCGCCCAGGGTAGCCATCCGGCTGGCTCGATCCTCGGGCGC
>JAYTXV010000151.1:0-1761 GCA_043742805.1 Caulobacteraceae bacterium
CGCTTGCGTCCCGCCCAGGATGATCGCGCTGGCGCCGGCCAGGGCGGTGGCCAGGATCGGCGAGGCGGTCAGGGTGCGGCCGGTCTCCTCCAGGATCAGCCCGAGGCTCAGATAGCCGAAGTCGGAGCCGCCGTATTCCTCGGGAATGATTACGCCGGTCCAGCCCATCTCGGCCATCTCGGCGAAGGCGGCGGGGTCATAGCCCAGCGGCGCGCCGGAATCGCGCATCTTGCGGAAGGCGCTGACCGGCGATTTCTCGCGGGTCCAGGTGCGCGCGGCGTCGCGCAGCATCGATTGTTCTTCGGTCAGTACGGCCATTTGAGTGTGCTTCTTCCTGGTCTCTAATGATTGGTGGCGGCGAGCGGATCAGGCAGGTCGAGGATCCGCTTGGAGATGATGTTGTTCTGGATCTCGGCCGAGCCGCCGTAGATCGTATAGGCCTTGCCGCCCAGCCATCCGCGGACGGCGGCCAGCTCTCCGGCCTTGAAGGCGTCGCCCTCCCAGCCCAGGCCCTGATTGCCGAGGATCTCCAGGGTCAGTTCATGCCGATCCTGCGCGACCTTCGTTCCGGCGTTCTTCATGATCGAAGTGGCGGTGCTGGGGCCGGAGTTGGACTTCGCCTCGGTCATCGACCGGATGGCCGTGAGCTGGAACGCCCGGGCGTCGATCTCATGCTGAGTGACGCGAGACCTCAGGTCGGGATCGTCGATACGCCCCGCGGCGTCGGTTCCCACATAGGCCTTGGCCAGATCGCTGATCGGACCGGTGAACAAATTGCCTCGCCCGGCCGCGCCGCCGCCGGCCAGGCCGCCGCGTTCATGCTGCAACAAGCGCTTGGCGATGGTCCAACCGCCGCCCAGGGGACCAACGAGGTTTTCCTTCGGCACTTTCACATCAGTGAAGAACGTCTCGCAGAACGGTGAATTGCCGCTGATCAGCCGGATCGGCCGCGTCTCAATGCCCGGCGTCTTCATGTCGATCAGCAGGAAGCTGATGCCCTCGTGTTTCTTGCTGGTGTCGGTGCGCACCAGGCAGAAACACCAGTCGGCCCACTGGGCGCCGGAGGTCCAGATCTTCTGGCCGTTGACCAGCCAATGATCGCCCTTGTCCTCGCACTTGGTCTGAAGCGAGGCGAGATCGGAGCCGGCGCCGGGTTCCGAGAAGCCCTGGCACCAGCGGATCTCGGCGCGGGTGATCGGCGGGATGTGGCGCTGTTTCTGGGTTTCGTTACCGTATTCCAGCAAGGTGGGGCCGAACATCATCACCCCCATGCCGCCGATCGGACTGAAGGCGCCGATGGCGTTCATTTCCTGTTGCAGCGCCCGCGCCTCAGCTGTCGACAGGCCGCCGCCACCAAAGGCCTTGGGCCAGGTGGGCGTTCCCCAGCCCTTTTCGCCCATCGCCTTGGTCCAGGCCCGGAAGTCGCCGCCGCCACTGGCCGCGCCTTCGGCGAACATCATCGCGCCCTTGCCCTTCAGCGAAGCCGGGAAGTTGGCGCTGAGCCAGTCGCGCGCCTCGGCGCGGAAACTGTCGATATTGTCGCCGCCGAAATCAGCCATGAATGATCGTCCTCAGGATTGGGGTTTGACCTACGCGGATTTTGTCGCGTCTGGCAGGCCCAGAATGCGCTTGGAAATGATGTTGTTCTGAATTTCGAAGGAACCGCCATAGATGGTGTAGGCCTTGCCGCTCAACCAATTGCGCACCGCCCACAGCTCGTCGGGCGCGAATTCGTCGCCCCTCCAGCCCAGGCCCTGCGCG
>JAYTXV010000152.1:0-4983 GCA_043742805.1 Caulobacteraceae bacterium
CCGCGGCGGGATCAACACCGCGAATACCGGTGACCGCGTTACGCAGGATCGGCAGCATCGAATACAGCGTCAGGGCGATCAGCGAGGGCGCGAACCCCAAGGCCGGAAAACCATGGCCGAACCACGCCACGCTGATCGCCGACAGGGCCAGCAGCAACGGATAGAATATCGCCAGAAGAGCCAAGCTGGGGATGGTCTGGATCAGGCTGGCAACGAACAGGCTTGGCCAGCGCACCGCGGCGCTGCGGCTGGCGGCCACCCCCAGCGGCAGGCTGATCGCCAGCCCGATCAAGAGGGCGCAGAGGCTGAGCAGCACATGTTGCGACAGATATCCCGGCAGTAGCGCCCAGGCGGCGGCGAAGCGATCATCCATGAGCAGCGCCTGCGGCCAGGGCTTCAAGGCGACGCGCCTGTCGCCGGGGCGTCTCCATCAAGGCCCTGACTACCGGGTCAGGATGATCGGCCAGCAAGGCGCCGGGCGGGCCGTCCGCAAGAACCACCCCCGCGTCCAGCACCACGATCCGGTCGGCCAGCAGCAGGGCCTCCATCACATCGTGCGTCACCATCATCGTGGTCAGCCCCAGCCGGTCATGCAGGGCCCGGTAGTCCTGGCCCAGCCCGTCGCGCAGCACCGGGTCCAGGGCGCCGAACGGCTCGTCCATCAGCATCACCGCCGGTCCCGCCGCCAGGGCTCGGGCCAAACCCACCCGCTGGCGCTGGCCGCCCGACAGCGCCGCCGGCAGCCGCTCGCCCACATCGGGCGGTAGGGCGATAAGGGACAGCAGTTCGGCGGCTCGCGCGGCGATCCTGAGCGCCGCCCAGCCAGCCAGGCGAGGCCCAACGGCAAGATTTTCCGCCACCGTCATGTGGGGAAAAAGGCCCACCTCTTGGAACACATAACCAATCCGGCGGCGCAGCGCCGACAGGGGCTCGGCGCCGACCGCCCGCCCCTCCACGACGACGCGCCCGCTGTTGGGAGTGACCAAGCCATTGATCATCTTCAGGGAAGTGGTCTTGCCGCAGCCCGATCCGCCCAGCAGCGCGACGAACTGTCCCTTCGGGATCACCAGGGACAGTGGCCCCACCACACGCCGTCCACCATAGATTTTCGTGACGGCGTCGAAACTGATCATGCCTAAAGCCTAGCATCTCGCAAAAGGTGCGGCGAGCGATGGAACTGGCAAAAGGTTCGCGCCTTCCCATTTAGTCACTCACAGGCGCCGCTAGGGCTGCGGCCTCAAACCACGGAGGCCTGCATGGGCTTGGAGCGCATCGCGGCGGACGGCGTCGATTACAAACGCGTGTCGACCCGGGAATCGCCGGCTGGCCGGTTCCTGCGCATCCGTGCGCGATCCGCAGCTTTGGCGGCGGGCCTTTCGGCCGAGGACCAGGGCGCGCAGTCGATGCCGGACGCCAGTCCGATGAAATGGCATCTGGCTCACACCACCTGGTTCTTTGAACAGATGCTGCTGCGACCGACCCCGGGCTACCGGCCGGTCGATCCGGCCCACGACCTGCTGTTCAACTCTTACTACGAGAGCCTCGGTCCGAGGATCGCCCGCCACCAGCGCGGCCTGATCACGCGCCCTTCCGCCTCGGAGGTCATGGCCTACCGCGAGCGGATCGACGAGGCCATGGTCGCCCTGCTTGAGCGTGGCGGCCTGTCTCCGGGTTCACACGGCGCCTACCTGTTCGACCTGGCCCTCAATCACGAGCAACAACACCAGGAGCTGATGCTTACGGACCTGCTGCACCTGCTGGCGCAGTCACCGCTATCCCCGGCCTATGCCGCGACTGACCCGGAAACCGGCGCGACGGCGCCGAGCGTGGACCCAGGCGCCCTCGGGTTCATAGACTTCTCCCCGCTGGCTTCCGAAATCGGCTGGGCCGGTCCCGACTTCGCCTTCGACAACGAAGCCCCCCGCCACGCCGTGGCCTCGCGGCCGTTTCAACTGGCCGATCGCCTGACCACCAACGCCGAGTGGCGCGCCTTCATCGATGATGGCGGTTACCGGCGTCCGGACCTCTGGATGTCCGACGGCTGGGCCCTGGTTCAGGCGGAAGGTTGGCGCGCCCCTCTGTATTGGACCCAGGCCGGCGACGAATGGCTGAGCATGACCTTGCGGGGCGAACAGCCGATCGAACCCTTCTCTCCTGTCGTGCATATCAGCTGGTATGAAGCCGACGCCTTCGCCCGATGGTCTGGCGCCCGCCTGCCGACCGAGGCAGAGTGGGAGATCGCGGCCACCGGCGCTCCGGTCGTCGGCAATCTGGCCCCGCGCGGGGCGCTGAAACCAATGCCGGCCGGCCCGGCGGGCGATGCGCCGCGCCAGCTGTTCGGCGATGTCTGGGAATGGACCAACAGCGCCTATGGCGCCTATCCGGGGTTCGAGCCGACGCCGGGCACCGCTTCGGAATACAATGGCAAGTTCATGATCAACCAGATGGTTCTGCGCGGCGGATCGTTCGCGACGCCCGCCGACCATGTGCGGGCCAGCTATCGCAACTTCTTCCACCCCCATCAGCGCTGGCAGTTCATGGGTGTGCGCCTGGCCAGGGACGTTCCCGAGGTCCGCGCCGTCCGCCGGAGTGACGAAACCCCCGACTTCCTCAATGACCTCAAGGCGGCCCTGAGCCGGCCCCACAAGAGCATCTCGCCCAAGTGGTTCTATGACGAGGCGGGCTCGCGCCTGTTCGAGGACATCACCGAGCTTCCCGAATACTACCTCACGCGGACCGAGACGGCGTTGCTGACCCACATCGCCCCCGACCTTGCCGCCATCGTTCCGGACGGCGCGGTGATGATCGAGTTCGGGAGCGGGGCCAGCGCCAAGACCCGCCTTCTGCTCGACGCCGCGCCCCAGCTGTTCGCCTATGCGCCCTTCGACATTTCCGAGGACGCCCTGGCCTCGGCGGCGAAAAGCATTGCCCGTGACTATCCCGCCTTGCGGGTTACCCCGATCGTCGGCGATTTCACCCGGCCCCTCCCCTTGCCCGAATTCGCGGCAGGCCGGGGCCTGGTGGGCTTTTTTCCGGGCTCGACCATCGGCAATTTCACGCCCGACGAGGCGCGCCGGTTCCTGGGCGCGGTCCACGCCCTGCTGGGTCCGGACTCGGCCCTGATCGTCGGGGTGGATCTGGTCAAGTCACCGGAGATTCTGAGAGCCGCCTATGACGATGCCCAGGGCGTCACCGCCGCGTTCAACAAGAATCTTCTGGTCCGGGCCAACCGCGAACTAGGCGCCGATTTCGACCTCGACGCCTTCAGCCATTCTGCGCGCTGGAATGCCGATAAGAACCGGATCGAGATGCATCTGGTTAGCCTGTCGGACCAGACGGTGACGGTCGGCGGCGAGCGGTTCCATTTTGCGGCCGGCGAAACCCTGCACACCGAGAATTCGCGCAAATTCACGGTTCCGGGCTTCGAGGCGCTGGCGACATCGAGCGGATGGCGAGTCACCCGCCAGTGGACATCGGCATCGCCGCAATTCGCGATCTTCGTTCTGACGAGTTGAACCCTCGACAGATCAAGGCCTATTCAGTCTCGTCCAGCCCCCGCGCCTCTTCCGGCAGCATAATCGGAACGCCATCGCGGATAGGATAGGCAAGGCCCGCGCTCTTGCTGATCAGCTCGCCGGCCTGCCGGTCATAGACCAGGGGTCCGTGAGTCACGGGGCAGACCAGGATCTCCAGCAGGCGGGGATCGACGTCGATATGGGAGCTCGCGATTTCGGTCATTGACCTGCCCTACTGCATCGGCCGCGGATCGTCATCCTCGTCGGAAGGCCACGCCGCTTCGATTTCCAACAGAACGGTCAGGACCTCCCGCCGACCGTCCAGGTCGCCGGCCTCCAGTAAAGCCTGCTTTTCCCGGGGCTCAAACGGCAAGGCCATGCACAGGCTGTTGATCAGGGCCAGGGCCGGCGCGGCGTTGACCACGTCCCACTCGACGCCCAGGCCGCGATTGTCGAGATAGCGCCGCAGAAGATCGAAGAACGGCGCCCGCTCGAATGCTTCCGTCTCGGTCTCGGCCTGCAGATCCGCCTCGAACGGCGCGAAGTCCGCCTTGACCTCTCGATAGGGCTTGGGCGCGGCGAGTTCCTCGAACATTCGAAACCGGCAAAGCCCGGTCAGGGCAATCAGATACTTGCCGTCGGCGGTTTCCGAATAGCTGGTGATGCGGCCGGCGCAGCCGACCTGGGCGAGCCCCGGGCGGATACGCTGGCCATCGCCGCTGGTCTGGATCATGCCGATGATCCGGTCTCCGGCCATGGCGTCGTCGATCATGTTCAGATAGCGCGGCTCGAAGATCTGCAACGGCAGCACGCCCTCCGGCAGCAGCAGCGCGCCGTCGAGCGGAAACACGGGAATAACCGCCGGAAGGTCGGCGGCCTTTCTATAGCCACTGATCGCCATGGGACCGGTCCTCAGGAAAACACTATCGACGCCATCCTGCGACGCCCTTGCTTGGCCACGTCCGAGGTCGGTCCCGCCGCCTCGAAGACCGTGAGCAATTCCGACCGCGCCGCGCCTTCGCGCCAGTCGCGGTCCAGGGTCAGGATGGTCAACAGATGTTCGGCAGCCTCTTGCAGCTTGCCCTTACCGGCTAGCGCCTTGGCCAGATCGAGCCGCGCCCCGTGATCGTTCGGGTCGGCCGCTAGCCGTTGCTCGGATTCGAGGGTGTCGGAGGGAGCGGCCGCGGCCAGGGTGAGGGCCGCCCGGACGCTCTCCAGATCGGCGTTCCTGGCCCCGGCGGGCGCCATCGCAGCCACCTCGGCGGCGCGCTCGTTGTCGCCGCCGGCCAGATGGCATCGGGCCAGTCCGCCGATCGCCGTCAGATTTTCCGGCTCGAGCTGCAGCACCTCGGAGTAGGCCTGGGCCGCCCCGCCCACGTCACCGAGATCCAGGGACTCCTTAGCCATCGCCAGCAGTTCTTCCACTTCCGAGAGCGGCGCGCCGACCAGAAGTTTCTCGATGAAGGCC
>JAYTXV010000153.1:0-5685 GCA_043742805.1 Caulobacteraceae bacterium
TCCCGAGGCCGCGCTTCAGCTGATCTTCGAGCTCAGCCGGCGCTTGCGCGCATCCAATACCGCCATCGAGTCGATGATGCGCTTGGGCCTTAGTGGGCGCTTGGCGCGCCTGCTGACGTCGGTGATGAACGCCCGTGGCCTGGTATCTGTTACCCAGACTGAACTGGCCCGTCAGCTCGGCGTCTCCCGGGAGAAGGTCAACCGCCGCCTAAAGGCCTGGGCGACGGCGGGAATCGTCGAAGTCGTCGCCGCCGGCGTCCGTGTATCGTCGCCAGACCGCCTGCGCCAAGCGATGAACACGTCGAGGCGCCATCACATTTAATCATCAATGGCGATTTCTCGATCAACGATGGTCTAATCGCAGGATCGCCATCAGGCGTTCGCCCTCCAATCCACAGCCGGGCGGTGTATATGGATTGTGGTTGACTTTGACGCCAGAATATTGCACAATGAAGCGCTAAACTTGTTCTTTATCATCATCGCATCCGCGCCCTTTCCTTGCCCGCCAAAGGTGTCTGGCCACCGTATTTACGGTGATTTACGGTGGAGTGGGGCTCTCAGAAATCAGGCCCTCAGGTGTTTTGCGCCACGCGACTTCAGATCGCGGATGATTTCGTGAGCCGCGTTGTGGCCGGGCGCGCCGGTCACGCCGCCGCCGGGATGGGTTCCCGAGCCGCACATATACAGCCCGCGCACCGGCGCGCGGTAGTCGCCGTGCCCCAGCATCGGGCGGGCGCTGTAGAGCTGGTCCAGGGTCAGGGAGCCGTGGAAGATGTCACCGCCGGTCAGGCTCAGCTTCCGCTCCAGGTCGAGCGGCGAGAGGATCATCCGGCCCAGCACCGCGCCCTTGAAATTGGGCGCATAGGCGGAAACCGTGTCGATGATCAGGTCGGCGACGGCCTCGCGGTGGTCGTCCCAACTGGAGCCTCCGGCCGTATTGGCGGGCAGGGTCGGGGCGAATTGCTGGCAGAACAGGCTGGCCACGTGCTGGCCCGGGGGAGCCAGCGAGTCGTCCAGCACGCTGGGGATATGCATTTCGATCGACGGCGCCCGCGCCCAGCCGTGCATCCGCGCGTCCATGTAGGCCTGGTCCAGATAGGTCAGCGACGGGGCGATGACGATGCTGGCGCCGTGCTGTTCGGCCCGGCCTTGGCTGGGCAGACAGGTGAAGCTGGGCAGTTCGGACAGCGCGACGTTCATCCGGAAGGTGCCCGACGCGCAGCGCCAACTGGCCATCCGGTCTTTGAACGGCTGGTCCAGGTGTTCGGGCGCCACCAGAGCGCCGAACAGCAGCTTGGGGTTCAGGTTCGACACTACCGCCCGCGCCGAGAGGTCGCTTCCGTCTTCCAGCACTACGCCGCTCGCCTTGCCGCCATGGATGGCGATCTCACGAACTGGAGAGTCGGTTGAGATCTCGACGCCGGCTTCGAGACACGCCTTGGCCATGGCCTGGGTGATCGAGCCCATGCCGCCGATGGCGTGGCCCCAGGCGCCCTTGACCCCGTTCACCTCGCCGAACACGTGGTGCAGCAGCACATAGGCCGAGCCGGGCGTGTAGGGGCTGGCGTAGTTGCCGATGGTGGCGTCGAAGCCCAGCAGGCCCTTCAGCACATCGGTCTCAAACCACTGGTCGAGTATGTCGCCGGCGCTCTTGCCGAACAGATCGAGCAGATCACCCTGGCCCTTCAGTCCCATGCCCCGCACCCGGTTGGCCAGGCCCAGGCCGCTGATCAGGTCGCGCACGCCGCCCTCCGGGTTGATCGGCGTCTTCAGTAACAGCGAGCGCAGCAGCTCCACGCTGCCGTCCAGATGGGTGTGGAAAGCCTCCAGCCGCTCGGCGTCCCTGACCGACCACTTCGCCACCTCCCGCCTGGAGCGCGCGGCGTCCTTGTCCAGTATCAGATAGCGCCGGTCGTCGACCGGCGAGAAATACGACAGTGGCCGGATCACCACCCTCAGCCCGTGCCGGGCCAGGTCCATGTCGGCGATCACCTTGGGATTGAGCAAGGAAACCGAATAGCTGGCCACGGAGTTGAGGAAACCGGGATGGAATTCCTCGGTGATCGCCGCCCCGCCGACCACGCCCCGGCGTTCCAGCACCCGCACCTTGTAGCCGGCCCGAGCCAGATAGAACGCGCAGGTCAGGCCGTTGTGGCCACCGCCGACGATCAGCGCGTCATAGGCCATCGGTGATCTCCGCGAACTCGCTGACATAGCGCGCCACATAGGCCTGGGTCCCCGGCTCCATCAACGAGAACGGGCCAGGCTGATAGGCGCGGGACGAGACCCCGGCCTGGTTGCGCTCGATGATCCGCTTGTCAGCCAGGCTGGTCACGTCCCAAAGCCAGGTCAGGCGCTCGAGGTCATAGTCCCGGCCCACCTCCGCGTCGCCAGCGGTCAGCCAGATCACCTCCATCTCGGTCTCGAGCACCCCGCGCGGAATAAATCGATAGATCACCCCGTGGTCCGCATAGGCGAGGAAGGCGCTGAGGAAACCCAGCTCGGCAAAGACGCTAATCCCGTCCCAGTGGGCCCTGGCCGGCCCCATGGCGGGGGCGACGGGTTTGCCGTCGGCGCTGCCGGTCACGCAGCCCTGGGACAGGGCCGAGCGCATCACCCGGGCCACCTCGAAACCGTCCGCCACGGCGTCCCAGGTCTCGAAATCGGCCAGGCCGGTGTCCGGGTCCGGCTCGCTGGATAGCGCGCGGTTGTTCGGCCGGGCCAGGGCGTGCAACGCCGCGAACTCTGGATGGGCCGGGGCGCAATGGTAGCACTCATGGTAGTTCTCCACGACCAGCTTCCAGTTGGCCGCGACGCTATAGGTCTTGCGGGCGGCGATCCGGGCGGTCTCCCAGCCATAGAGTCCGGTCATGGCCGCCAGGGCTGGTTCCGCGGCGCCCAACGCCGGTGGCGCGTCGCCAAAGCTGATGAACACCAGCCCGCCGATCACCTTGATCGGCAGGGCTTTGAGGCCAAATGCCGCCTGATCGAACCCGTCCGGCATCTCCCGCGCCGCGCGCAGCCGGCCATCCAGGCGGTAGGTCCAGGCGTGATACGGACAGGTGAGCAGAGCGCTCGACCCGTGCTTGTCGATGCACACCCGCGAACCGCGATGGCGGCAGACATTGGCCAGGGCGCGCAGGGCGCCATCCTCGCCTCGAACCACGATCGCCGATTCCGCGCCAAGCTCGGCGGTGAACCAGTCGCCGGCTTCGGCGGCTTCGCTGACGTGGCCGGCGAACATCCAGCGGCCTTCCAGCAGACGCAGGTCGGCCTCGAACACGTCGGCCCTGCGATAGAATCCTTGAGGCAAGGCGTAGCCGGGTTTCGTCGACGCCAGCAGTTCGCGGATCGTCGGGGCGAGGACGGGGATCGACATTGCGGCTCCGGGCGGGCGCGCCTGCCGCGCGCCACGGGTCGGCCTATCCGATGTGGCGCCCGCCGCGCAACCTCGCCCCCCTTGAACCGTTGGCCGCAAAAGCCTTCAGTCCTTGAGCGTTCAGCGTCGGTTCACAACGTGGGCGTCAAAGGAATCGGCCCAAATGAAACGCCGCTAAAAGTAACGCTTTGATCGGCTCCAAGATCGGATTTCATCCATGACCCTTCGCCCGCTCGTCCTCTCCCTACTGACCACGGTCGCGGCCGGCGCCCTGGCCGCTGCCGCGCATGCCGACCCTTCCGGGCGGGTTGGACGTATCGCCTACACCGAAGGCGGCGTCTCTCTTCAGGCTTCGGCCACCGAACCCTGGTCCTGGGCCAGCCGTAACTATCCTGTCGCGCCAGGAGCCAGTTTCTGGACCGCCTCCGACGGACGCGCTCAGCTTCAGATCGGCTCGGTCGACGCCCGTCTCGACAGCCAGACCGAACTGGACGTCCTGGACCTGGACTACGGCGAAATGCGGCTGGCCCTGCCTCAGGGTTCGGTCGACGTGCGGCTGTGGTCCTCGCCGCGCGGCGGCGTGGCCATCGCGACCCCCGCTGGGGATGTCCAACTCGACGGCCAGGGTCTTTATCGCATCGACGTGGCCGCGCCGCGTGACGACGGCTCATATCCCCCCGTGGAGGTGACCGTGTTCGAGGGGCGGGCCCAAGCGCCCACGCCCCAGGGTCTCACACCGGTGGAATCCGGCCAGAGCGCGGTGATCTACGCGGGCTATGATCCCCAGTTCCAGGATGCTCAGGACGCGGCGATCGACGACTGGGGCTATGACCGCGAAAGCCAGACTGGTTGGCGACCGCGCGACGAGGACGCCGCGGCCGTCACCGGCCTTGGCGATCTCTACGCCGCTGGCGACTTCTCCAGCGATCCGCAATACGGGCAGGTCTGGTACCCGCGGTCGGCGCCGTCCGACTGGGCGCCCTATCGTGATGGTCACTGGGCGTTCGTCGAACCCTGGGGCTACACCTGGATCGATGACCAACCCTGGGGTTTCGCGCCGTTCCACTATGGCCGATGGGCCCAGATCGAGGGACGCTGGGCGTGGGTTCCCGGGCGACCGACCGCCGAGCCAGTTTATGCCCCGGCCCTGGTGGCCTTCCTGGGCGGCGTAGGCTGGAACATCGGCGGCTCCGACGCCATTGGCTGGGCGCCTCTGGCCCCCGATGAGATCTATCGCCCCAGCTATGCGGTGAGCGGTGATTATCTGCGCCGGGTGAACGCCGCCAGTGTGCGCCCGGCGGTGTTCAATACGATCACCATCAACGCCAACCTGACGCGCCCGCCGCCTGCGCTCTCCTATCGCAACGCCCAGGCCGCGACGGTGGTGCGGGCCGACGTTTTTCGCGGCGCTCAGTCCGTGCGGCGGGCGGCGATTCCGGTAACGGCGGACCTGATCGCCCGCGCGCCGGCCGCCTCGCCGGCCAACCGACCCGAGCCGACGCCCTTGGCCAGGGCGGGTCTTGTGGCTCGTCAGGACGGTGGGGGCCGACCGATGGCGTCACCGACGCCCGTGGCCAGCCGCCCGCCGGCGGCGCTCCAGGCGGTGCGCGAGGGTGTGGTCGCCCCAGTTATCGGCAATGGCCGGCCGCCAGTGATCCGAGGCGCCCGAATCGCGCCGCCCGCGCCCGGAACCTATGCACCCGGAACCTATGCACCTGGACCCTACGCGCCCCGACCGGCGGCGGGCGGCGTCGCCGCGGCGCCGGTGATGATCGCGCCAGCGCAGCTTCGTCACCCAATGGCGCCTGGCGCCGCGTCGCGGCCAGGGGCGACCTCGCCAGGGTCCACGGACACCGGGCGTCAAGCGGCGGAACAAGGCCGTCAAGCCGCGGCTCAGGCGCGGGCCGCCGCAGCCCTGGATCAAGAGCAGGCGAATCTCGCCCGGCAAAAGCAAATCCAGGCCGACCAGGCCCTGGCGCAGGAAGCCCGGGTTCAAGCCCGCCAGGCCGCGGACCAGGCCAGGCAAGCCCGGGCGGCAGCGGGGGCTCCCGTCGCGACGGCCGAAGGTCCATCGCCGGCTCGGGACGCCGCCGCTCAGGCCCGCTTCGACGAGCGCGCCAAGCAGGCGCAGATCCGCGACGCGCAAGGCAAGGCCGAGCGAGCCCAGGCCAGGGCCACCGAAGGTAAGAAGCCAAAGACCACGCCGGACGCCCTGGGGACTATTCCCCCGACGCCGGTCCCACAGCCTTGAGCCAGGCGCCGGATCCCGCGACTTTGCGCGATATCCACTCGCGCCTGCTGCACGA
>JAYTXV010000154.1:0-6103 GCA_043742805.1 Caulobacteraceae bacterium
GGTGGAGGCGGCCGACGGCATGGGCATGACCAGCCGCCAGCGCCTGCTGTGGGTCGAGCTGCCGCTGGCCGCGCCGGTGATCATGGCCGGGATGCGCACAGCGGCGGTATGGACCATCGGCGCCGCCACCCTCTCCACGCCGGTGGGGCAGACGTCGCTCGGCAACTATATCTTCTCAGGTTTGCAGACCGAGAACTGGGTCTATGTGATCTTCGGCTGTGTCGCCTCGGCCGTTTTGGCCCTGGGCGCCGACCAGCTGCTCGGCCTGATCGAATCCGGTCTCTCAGCGCGGCGGCCGTGGCGCATCTGGGCCGGCGCGATTGGTCTGGCCCTGGGGATCGCCGCCGCCCTGTCGCCGCTGATGGCGACCACCACGGCGGCGACTTACAAGGTCGGGGCCAAGAACTTCTCCGAACAATATATCCTGGCCGAACTGATGGCCTCGCGCTTGCGCGCTACCGGCGCGGTGGTTTCGATCAAGGAGGATCTCGGCTCGGCCACTGCCTATCGCGCCCTCGCATCGGGCGAGATCGATGTCTATATCGACTATTCGGGCACCCTGTGGGCCAATGTGCTGGGCCACAAAGACAATCCTGGCCGTGCGGCCGTGCTGGCCGGTTTGACCAGCACTTTACAGTCGCGGGACGGGGTGACGGTGCTGGGAGCGGTCGGGTTCGAGAACGCCTATGCGCTGGCCATGCGGGCCGACCGGGCCAAGACGTTGGGTATAGCCAGCGTCGCCGACCTGGCCGCCAAGGCTCCGTCGCTGAAACTGGGTTCGGACCTGGAGTTCCTGTCCCGGCCCGAATGGGCGGCGATCCGCGACGCCTACGGCTTGAACTTCGCCGAGCAGACTTCCTATCAACCAACCTTTATGTACCGCGCCCTGGCCGATGGCGAGGCGGATGTGATCTCGGCTTTTTCCAGCGACGGGAGGATCGCCGCCGACAAGCTGGTGGTCCTCTCCGATCCGAAGGGCGCGCTACCGCCTTACGACGCGGTGATCCTGCTCTCGCCCCGGGCCGGCCAGGACGCCCGGCTACGCAAGGCGCTGGGCCCGCTGATCGGGGCCATATCGGTCAGCGCCATGCAGGCCGCCAACTTCAGTGTCGACCGCGACACCCACAAGCTCGGCCCAGCCGAAGCGGCGCGGGACTTGGCGAAAAGGTTAGGGTTGAAACCCTAGACTGGCACGCCGCGCAGCAGCCGGGGTAGGTCGCCGGCGGCGCCGCCGGCCTCGGCCATGAACATCCTGCGGGCGGGGCCGATGCGGTTGACGATGGCCATGCCGGTGTCGCGGGCCGCGCGGACGACGGGGTTGTTGTTGGAAAACAGACGGGTGAAGACATCGGTGGCGATGGCGACGCCGAGATTATCGACCGCGCGCCAGCGGACGTAGCGTTCAAGCACTGCTTCCGACCCCAGGTCTTCGCCCAGGCGGACCGCGTCAATCAGCACCTCGGCCAGGGCGGCGACGTCCTTGAGGCCCATGTTCAGTCCCTGGCCGGCGATCGGGTGCACCGCGTGGGCGGCGTCGCCAACCAGAGCCACGCGCGGCGCGGTCATCCGGTCGGCCAACTGCAGGCTGAGCGGATAGACAAAGCGCGGTCCGACTGCGGAAATCCCCCCCAGGAACGCGCCGAAGCGGCGGCGCAGATGGGCTTCGAACACCTCAGGACGGGCGGCCTTCAGCGCGGCGCCCTTGGCTTCGGTTTCGGTCCATACCAGATTGGCCCGTTGCTCTGTGAGCGGCAGGATGGCGAACGGACCGGTGGGCAGGAAATGCTCATAGGCGACGCCCCGGTGGTCGTACTCCAGCGCCACGGTGGTGACGACGGCGACATGGCCGTAGCCCCAGCCCATGACGCCGATCCCAGCGTCGCCGCGAACCTTCGAGGGCCGGCCGTCGGCGCCGATCACCAGGCTGGCGGTCAGGACACGACCGTCCTCCAGCCGTACCTGAACGCCGGACCCGTCAGTATCGACCTGGGCCACCTTGGCCGGCGCGAGCACTGTGAGGCCGGCCTTGGCCACCGACTGGGCGAGTCCGGCGCGGATGCGGCGGTTTTCCACCAGATAGCCCAGGGGCTCGCCGTCGTTGCGGTCGGCGATCTCGGAGGAGTCGAAGCGCAACCAGGCTCCCGCGGGTTTCGCCGCCGCCGCGCCGGGCGGGCGCCCGTCGGTGACCAGGATCTGCTCGATCCTTTGGGCGTGGGGCGCGATCAGGTCGGCGGCGCCCAGGGCGCGCCATTGCCGGAAGGCGGAAAACGAGATGGCGCTGGCCCGGCCGTCAAAGGTGGGGGCGACCTGGAGATCGAACGGTTGGGGATCGATCAGCAGACACCTTATTCCTCCGCTGGCCAGGGCGAGGCCCAGGGTGGCGCCGGCGATACCGGCTCCGACGATGATCACATCGGCATCTTTGGCGGCGTCCCTTGGTGCGTCCATCGAACCCTCAACCTTCCTCGTCACTCGGCAAGCCAATCATATGGAAACCCGCGTCGACATGCACCACCTCCCCGGTGGTGGAGCGGCCCAGATCGGACAGCAGCCACAGGGCGCAGCCCGCCACCCCCTCCATCGAGGTGTCTTCCTTGAGCGCGCTCAGGCGCCGGCCCTCGGCCAGCATGCCCCGGCCGCCAGAAATGCCGGCCAGGGACAGGGTGCGCATGGCGCCGGCCGAAATGGCGTTGACCCGGATGCCGGCCGGACCGAGGTCGCGGGCGATGTAGCGGGTGGCCGCCTCCAGCGCTGCCTTGGCCACGCCCATGGTGTTGTAGTTGGGGATCGCCCGCTCGGCGCCCAGGTAGGTAAGAGTGATCAGCGAGCCGCCCCGGGTCATCATGCGCGAGGCGCGCCGTGCGGCGTCCACGAAGCTGTAGGCCGAGATGTCCATCGCCTGGGCGAAATGGGCGCGGGTGGCGTTCTCGACGAACGAGCCCTTGATCTGGCTGCGATCAGCGTAAGCGATGGCGTGGACCAGAAAATCCAGGCCGCCCCACTGGTCCTCAACCACCTTGAACGCCGCCGCCATCGATTCGTCGCTCGACGCGTCGAAGGTTGCGTAAAGGCTGGCGCCGATGCTCTCGCCGAGCGGCCGGACGCGCTTTTCGTTGCTGTCCATATACATCAGCCCGACCTCGCCTCCCTGGGCGGCGATCTGGGAGGCGATACCCCAGGCGATCGAGTTCTTGTTGGCGACGCCCATCACCAGGCCGCGCTTGCCGCGCATCAGTTCGCCTTTCGGCATGGCGTAGTCGTCATCCATGGGTCGTCAGTCTCCCGGTTGCCTTGTTATGGCGTGAATATCAGGACGCGGCGCGGGCGCAAAGCGGGGGCCGCGTTTGGTGATTTCGGCACGTAACCCGCCGGTGGATCACCGTAAACGACCGTAAATACGGTGGATCGAGGCCCCTGGCGCGGTCGTGCCGTCCAACATCCGGTTCACCATAAGAGAGATCGGCCCATAATTTGCAATATGTAATATTTTGTCAGTATTTTGTCGAGCCGGAGTCCGCCACGGCGATCGAGTCGAGGCCGTGACAACCGGGCAGCGGAAGTGGCGCGCCGTTTGCGGGACGGTTGTCAGCGGACCAATATCGCCGATTGCACTTTTCTACTTTGGCGCTGCCGCTGCGGTGATACACACTGTAGCAACTTGTGTCCGCGGAGCTCGCTATGCCAGTTGCAAGATGGGTCAATAGCATCGACGTCCTTCATCGCGCCGCCGTGGGATAGGGTTTCGATGCGAAAACTTGTTCTTACGCTTGCCACGGCGGCGGCGTTTTGCAGCCCGGTTCATGCCGCGGATAAACCGGTCATCGGCCCGGCTCCCGGGTGGGTAAAGCCGGTGGCGCTACCGCCGCCTTCGCTCAAGGCGGACGAAGCCGCGGTTCGCATTCTTCTGTTGGATCAACAGTTGTTTCTGGAGAAGGGGCGGCAGACCACCTTTTGGGAAGTCGCGTTTAAGATTCAGACGCCCCAGGGCCTCGCGGCTGGCGCCACTTCGTTCGTGTGGCGGCCGGACACCGATGTGGTGACGGTACACAAACTGCTGATCCGGCGCGGCGATCAGGTTATCGATGTGCTGGCGTCTGGCCAAACGTTCACAGTTGTCCGGCGTGAGCAGAATCTGGAAAGCGCGATGCTGGATGGCGTCCTGACGGCAAACCTTCAGCCCGAGGGCCTGCAGGTTGGCGACGTAGTGGACTTCGCCGGCTCGGTGACCTCAAGCGATCCCGTGCTCAAGGGGCATGTGGAACAGATCGCCGCCGCCTGGAATGGTCTGTCGATCAGTCGCGCGCATTTGCGCGTGCAATGGCCCGCAGATGTCGCCGCGATCCTTCGCGCGACTCAGTCGCTGCCCGCGCTCAAGCCCGTCAAGGCAAATGGCTTGACCAGCGTCGAGCTATCTCTCGACAATGTCGAGCCGATCAACTCGCCCAAGGGCGCGCCGCCCCGCTATGCGATCGGACGGCGGTTGGAACTGACCGACTTTGCCTCCTGGGCCGAATTGAGCGCTCTGATGGCGCCGCTCTACCAGGAGGCCGCCGTGCTGCCTGCTCAAGGGCCGCTGCGAATGGAATTGGAGCGCATCCGCGGCTTGTCACCCGACCCCAAGGCGCGAACCGAAGCGGCGCTTGTGCTGGTGCAGGACCGGATCCGCTATGTGGCGATGGTGATGGGCGCCGGCGGCCTTGTACCGGCCAACGCGGAGACGACGTGGTCGCGGCGATACGGCGACTGCAAGGGTAAGACCGCCCTGCTGCTGGCGCTTCTCAAAGAGTTGGGTATCCAGGCGGTCCCGGTCCTGGTGAGCACCGACTCCGGCGACGGGCTCAATGAGCGCCTGCCGATGGTCGGTTTGTTCAACCACGTGCTTGTGCGAGCCATCGTGGCCGGCAAAATCTATTGGCTGGACGGCGCCCGAACGGGTGACACCAGCCTTGATAGGCTGACGACGCCGGCGTTTGGGTGGGGACTGCCCGTTCAGTCCGACAGTGCGACGCTGGTTCGAATGCTGCCAAATCCGCTTGAGACGCCGACGCAGAGCGTAACCATCCGCATCGACGCTTCGGCGGGCCTCCAGGCGCCGGCGCCGGCCAACGTCGAGACGATCTTGTGCGGCGATGAAGCCATCGGCCTAAACAACACATTCGCAAATCTCGCCAGCGACGCGCGGGATCGGGCGCTGCGTGACTATTGGAAGAAGCAGTACGACTTTATCGACGTGAAATCAGTCGGCGTCACCTTCGATGCAAAGACGGGCGAGGAGAGCCTGACCATGGAAGGCGACGCCAAGATGGAATGGACCAGCGGTACCCATGAGCCGGACGGCGTCGGTGTCGGCTACCGCGCGGACTTCAGCCGCGACCCGGGCCCCGGCAGCGATGCGCCGTTCGCGGTCCCATATCCCTATTTCTGGCGAAACCAGGAGACGATCCTGCTGCCGAAGGGCTACGGCGATTTTAAGCTTGGCACCGGGACGGAGGTCGATCAGACGGCTGGTGGAATCCAGTATGGTAGGCATGCCAGCATAAGCGGTGATGTTTTCACGATCGAACGAACCGAGAGGAGTGTCGCCCCGGAGTTTTCTGCAAGGGACGCGCCCGCTGCCCAAGCGGCCTTGAGAGCGCTCATGGATCTTACCGTCAGTATTCACCAGCCATTAAACTATCGGTCAACTGACAAAGACATTAATGCGGCCCGCGGAGACAGGCCGAAGACCTCTAATGAATACCTAAATCGAGCTCAGATACTGATGCAGCGAGGTTTGCGCAAGGAAGCTCTGCTCGACTATGATAGGGCCGTCGAGCTCGACCCGGGTGACGTCTGGGGCTGGGCCAATCGAGCCGTGGTAAGAGTTCAGACTGGCGACCTCGAAGGGGCGAAGACGGACCTCGACAAGGCGGAATCTCTTGATCCCGGATTTTTTCAGAATTTTATTGGGCGGGGCATGCTGGCCGACCGGGAAAATCGCCCGCAAGACGCAATCGCCGCCTACACCAAAGCGCTTCAGCGCGAACCCAAAAACCGACCGGCTCTGGAACACCGCGCGGCTGCCTATACCAAGCTTAAAGATGACAAACATGCGCTCGCGGAT
>JAYTXV010000155.1:0-3528 GCA_043742805.1 Caulobacteraceae bacterium
CTCGCCAATGGCGGCGCCCTGAATGGCGTGCGGCTGGTGGGCGGCGATACGCTTAGCCGCATGGGGCAGGTTTCGGTCGCGACCCACGAGGACGCCACCCTGATGATCCCGACGCGGTTCTCGCTCGGCTACATGAAGTCGATGGACAACCGGAAGCTGGAAAACACCCTGGCGTGCTCGGCCATTCTGTCCGAAGCCGCCTTTGGCCATGTCGGGGCCGGCGGTTCCCTTGGCTTCGCCGATCCTGAGTGCGCGATGAGCTTCGGCTATTCGATGAATCGCATGGGTCCGGGTATTCTGCTCAACGACCGGGGACAGAGCCTTGTGGACGCCGCCTATCTGGCCATGGGCTATCGCACCAACGCCGGCGGCGCCTGGACCAGATAGTCGGAGTTCAGGCCGTTGCGCTCTAAGTATCTCAATCTATAGCATATTTTCTCCCGAAACCGGTTCCGGTTTCGGGAGATTGGCTCTGAGCGCGAAGCCCTCGTAGCCCTTGGCCGCGACCTCTTCGCATTTCTCGCGATAGACCCCGACGCCGCCTAGATAGGGCAGGAACACCCTGGGCTTGCCGGGGATATTGGCGCCCAGGTACCAGCTGTTGGCCTGGACATAGAGCGTCATGTTGGCGGTCTCGTTGACGTGATCCACCCAGGCGTCTTCCGCCTCGACCGTCGCCTCGATAATCCCTTGCTGATGGTTGGTCAGCCACGACACGCAATCGCTGATCCAGTCAACATGCTGCTCGATCGAGGTGACCATGTTGGACAGCACCGAGGGGCTGCCAGGGCCCGTGACCATGAACAGGTTCGGAAAGCCGGACGACATCAACCCCAGATAGGTGCGGGGACCGGCCGTCCATTTGTCGCGCAGGGTCAAGCCGCCCCGACCCCGGATATCGATCCGGCCCAGCGGCCCGGTCATGGCGTCGAAGCCGATCGCATAGACGATCGAGTCGAACGCATATTCCTTGGCCGAGGTGCGCAGGCCCTCCGGGGTGATCGTCTCGATAGGGGTCTCCTTGAGATCCACCAAGGTGACGTTGGGGCGATTGTAGGTGGCGTGATAGCCGGTGTCGACGCACAGGCGCTTGGTCCCGAAGGGATAGGTCTTGGGGATCAGTTTCTCCGCCACGTCGGGGTCCTCGACAATCGCTCGAATCTTGTCGGCCACGAACTCGGCCGCATAGGCGTTGGCAGTCAGGTCGACGGTGATGTCGGCAAACGCAGTGCTCATGCAGAACCCGCCCCGCGCCCAGCGCGCCTCGAACATCCGCTGGCGCTCCTCAGGTGTCGCCTCGACGGCAAGGGCTTCGGATGTGTCCATGGACAGGAACCCCCCGGCCGAGCGTCGGGCCTGTTCGCGCAGATCCGCCCGGTTGGCCTTCCATCGGGCGGCGATCTCGGGGTCAGCCGGGCCGTTGTGCGCCGGTACGCTGAAATTGGGCGTGCGTTGAAAGACGGTCAGATGGGCCGCCTGTTTGGCGATCTGAGGGATCGACTGGATGGCCGACGAGCCGGTGCCGATCACGCCCACGCGTTGGCCGGTGAAATCCACGCCCTCATGCGGCCAATGGCCGGTGTGATAGGGTTGGCCCAGATAGGTTTCGGCGCCGGGCAGATCGATGTCCTTGGTCACCGAAAGGCAGCCGATGGCCATCACGCAGAACCGCGCCGAGATCACTTCGCCCGTGTCCGTCGATAAGGTCCAGCGTCCCGCCGCCTCGTCGAACACCGCCGTCGCGATCCGGGTCTCAAACTGGATGTCCCGTCGGAGGTCGAAGCGATCGGCGACGTGGTTTAGGTATTTCAGCAGCTCCGGCTGGGCGGCGTAGCGCTCCGACCAGATCCACTCGTCTTCGAGTTCCGGCGAGAAGGAATAGGAATATTCCTGGCTCTCGATATCCACGCGGGCGCCTGGATAGCGGTTCCAATACCAGGTGCCGCCAACCCCGGACCCGGCCTCATAGACCCGGGCCGAAAAGCCCAGGCCGCGCATCTTGTGCATCATGTAGAGCCCGGAGAATCCCGCACCGACGATGATAACGTCCAGGGTTGTGGTTTCCGGCATGACGGCGCGCTCCCAGTTTATAACCGGTTATATCCTGGTCTTGCCGATCCGCGCACGGCCAAATTCGACCGGGAAAAGCTGCGACCCCTGGCGGCGAAAAACGGGCCGGCGCCCACCCAGGTGAATAGGCCCTTACCGATGGCAAACATCCCAATGGCTTCGGCCGGCGACCAGTTCCCGAACGTCCTGCAAGGAGCCTGAGCCGTGGGTATGCCCAGCGGGATCGGCGTTGCCGATGCGAAAATGTATCCGATCTACGCCCGCGCCCACAGGGTCTTCGACATAACGCCCACCCGCGCCTCGATCACGGCGGCGGCGTCGAGGCAAAGGTCCTCGCGGTAGCGGGAGGCGATCAGCTGGGCGCCCACCGGCGCCCCGGCGGCCAGGCCGATCGGTGTGACCACGGCGGGCAGGCCCAGGACGTTGATGGCGGATATATAGCGAAAATCGTTGAGGAAAAATCGGCGGAGCCGGTCATCGCCGGAGAGGTCGGCATTGACCGGCGGGGTCGGCTGCACCGAGGCGGGGGCGAGGATCACCGGCCAGTCCTCCAGGAACGTCATCCAGTCGCGGATCAGGCGGGTGCGGTGGGAAACGGCGCGCATATAGCCCTCGGTATCCAGGATATTGGCCAGCCCAAGCATGCCGTCGAGCGCCTGGCTGAAGGCCGGGCTGCCCAGTTCGCGCATCTGCGGCAGCTGCAGGGTCGAGATTTCGGTCGAGATCAGGTCACACCACAGTCGCCAGGCCGCCGAAACGTCGGGGATGTCGGTTTCCACCACCTCGTAGCCGGCGTCCGACAGATAGCCCGCCGCCCGGTCGATCAGGCTCTTCAGCTCAGGGTCGATCTCGATGTCGCCGGGAAGCCGCGCCACCGCGACCCTGATCGGCCGCTTGGCCGGCGGTCCGGTAAGCGGGGCGGGGACCCACCAGGGATCGCGGGGATCGCGGCGGCTCATCACCTCCAACCCCAGGCGAACATCGGCCACCTCCCGCGCCAGAGGCCCCTGGGACGACATGAGCTGAGCCATCAAGGGGCGCTCGGCGCCGGCGCTGGGGTTGAAAGCCGGGATGCGACCCTGGGTGGGCTTGATGGTCGAGACGCCGTTGCAGAACGCTGGCCAGCGCAGCGATCCGCCGATGTCGTTGCCGTGGGCGATGCAGCCGATGCCCGCCGCCACCGAAGACCCCGCCCCGCCCGAGGACCCGCCGCAGGTGATCTCCGGGTCCCAGGGATTGAGCGTCAGGCCGTGCAGCGGGTTGTCGGTGAACCAGCGCATGGAGAACTCCGGCGTGTTGGTCATGCCGATGACGATCGCCCCGGCTGCCCGAAGATTGGAGACCACTGGCGAATCCCCAGGCGCGATCATGTCCTTGAATCCGACCACGCCGTTGGAGTTGGCCTGGCCGGTGACGTCGAGGTTGATCTTGATGGTCACCGGCACGCCGTGCAGCACA
>JAYTXV010000156.1:0-7250 GCA_043742805.1 Caulobacteraceae bacterium
CTGGCCGAACCGCTCGAGATCGGGCGGGGCCGGATCATCCGCGAGGGTACAGCGGTCGCTATTCTCTCGTTCGGCACCCGTCTGGCCGAGAGCCTCAAGGCCGCCGACATGCTGGCGGCGCGGGGCCTGTCGACGACGGTGGCGGACGCCAGGTTCGCCAAGCCCCTCGACGTCGACCTGCTCCTGCGCCTGGCGCGGGAGCATGAGGCTCTGATCACCGTCGAGGAGGGATCGATCGGTGGGTTTGGCGCCTTCGTGCTGCATGCTCTGGCCGAACACGGCGCGCTGGATCGCGGCCTGAAGGTCCGCACCCTGACTTTGCCGGACACCTTCCAGGATCAGGACAAGCCCGAGGTCATGTACGCCTTGGCGGGTCTGGATGCCGAGGGCATCGTCCGGGGGGCGCTGTCGGCGCTTGGCGCCGAACGCGTGGCCCAGAGTCGCCGCGCCTGATCAACCCCGCGTGAGGGAATCACTGGCGCGGAACCCGATCTCGGGTCAGGTTCCTGTGCTCATGACCCTGCTCGACAGATTGATTTTCAGAGGCCGGTCTTCCGGGGCCGATCAAGCCCTGGTCGGAATGCTTGAGGCCCTGAGCGAACCCGCCGCGCTTTGCGAGATCGACGGTCTGGTCATCCTCTCGAACGCGGCCTGGCGTGAAAACCTTGGCCAGAATCGCGAACGGGTTCGCGCCGGTGAGGGCGTGTTCCAGGCCTTCCGAGAGGCGGCGAGGGCTGGGCGCGGCGAATGTCTGCTGCGATTGGCTGGGTTGGACCGACCGGCGACGATCGCCGCGGCCAGCCCTGGCCGGTTTCTCGTGTGTGTCGCGGATAGAGAAACGGGCGCGACAACGACCGCCGCGATCCCGGAGGCCGTCCTGCCCGCGGTCCTGGCCGGGCCGGCGCCCTTCGGCGCGGCGCTAATCGACGGCGCCGACGTTTTCACCGGCGCCGTCGTCGAGTCCAACCCGGCGTTCTGGTCCGTGGCCGGCCAGCCGGCTTGGGCTGACGCGACCCTGGCCGACCTGATCACGCCGGCTTCCCGGGCCGATGTCGCGGCTCGTTCGGCGGAAGGCGGGGGAGGCCCGTTCGACGTCGGCTTGTCGGCTGTCCCGAACCGCTCGGCGCAGCTCTATCTCGCTCCAGCCCGCGGGCGAACCGCCGTTTATCTGCTCGATGTGACGGTTTGGAAGGACATGCAGCTTCAGCTCGCCCAGCGCCACAAGATGGAGGCCATCGGCCAGCTTGCCGGCGGTGTCGCGCACGACTTCAACAACCTGCTCAGCGCCACCGGCATGCGTGTCGATGAGCTGCTGCTGCGACACCCCCTCGGCGATCCGGCCTATGAAAGCCTCACCGAGGTGCGCGAAGGGGTCAATCGCGCCGCGGCGCTGGTGTTTCAGCTCCTGACGTTCTCACGCAAGGCCACGGTACGCCGTGAAACCGTGGATCTGCCTGAAACCCTGATAAACTTCGAGATTCTGCTCAGGCGCCTGTTGCGCGAGAACATGCGGCTTGAAACGGAGTTCGGCCGCGACACCCCTCTGGTGCGGGTCGACCGGGCGCAACTCGAGATGGCGGTGATGAATCTGGTCGTCAACGCCCGCGACGCCCTGAAGGGCGCCCGGCGCGACGGCTCTGGGTTGATCCGGTTGCGCACCGCCGGCGTCGGGCCCGACGAAGCCCGGGCGCTGGGCCATCCCGGACCGGCCGGCGGCCAAATGGCGCTGATCGAGGTGTCTGACGACGGCCCCGGTATACCGGCGGAGGTTCTGCAGAGTATCTTCGAGCCGTTTTTTACCACCAAGGCCGTCGGCGAGGGCACGGGATTGGGGCTGGCGACGGTCTATGGCATCGTCAGACAATCGGAGGGCGCCATCATCGCCGTCTCTCCGCTCGGTGGCGGCGCGTCCTTTCGAATCTTCCTGCCCGCTCACAGCCCGCGTCTGACACTGTTGACGCCGCCCGCGCCGGAACTCCAGCGGGCGCCCCGCGATCTTTCCGGTTCAGGCTGCATTCTGTTCGTCGAGGACGAGGAGCGCGTGCGCGATATCGCCGCCCGCCTGCTGCGCGGCCGAGGCTATGAAGTCATCGAGGCCGGCGACGGAGAGGAAGCCTTGGAGCTGGCCAAGGCCCATGCCGGCCGCATCGATCTGATGATCTCCGACGTCTCGATGCCGGGCATGGATGGGCCGGAACTGCTGAAGGCCGCTAGGCCCTATCTGGGGGCCGCGCCGGTGATGTTTATCTCGGGCTATGCAGAATCGGAATTTTCCGACCTTCTTGAGGGCGAAACGGGCATCTCCTTCCTGCCCAAGCCGCTGCATCTCCAGTCGCTGGCCGAACAGGTCAAGGCGCGGCTACGGCCGGCCGTCGCCGATTTTGACGCTGGAACCTGACCGGAATGCTCGAACGCGCCACAGCCAGGGTTCTGCTTCTGGATCCGGACGGTCGAATCCTGCTGATGAAGGGTCGGCTGCCCAGCGCCCCCTCAGCGCCTGGCGTGTGGTTCACCGTGGGCGGCGGCCTGGAGCCCGGGGAGAGCCTGACCGAGGCGGCCCGACGCGAAGTCCTGGAGGAGACCGGCTTTTCTGACATTATCCTTGGACCCGTGCTTTGGTCGGGCGAGCAGGTTCACCATGACCGCAAGGGCCGCCCCGTGCTCATCAAGGAAACCTACCTGATGGCTGTCTGCCCGGGCGGCGAGCCCTCGCGCGACGCGTGGCAGGCGCTCGAGCGGGAATTCGTCGACGATATTCGCTGGTGGACGTCCGCCGAACTGGCGGCTTGCGTCGAGCCGGTTTTTCCGCCCGATTTGGCGATCAGGCTGGATCAATGGCTGGCCAAGGGTGGGTTCACCGGAGGTTCATCGACCCAGGGTTAGGTTACCTAAGTTACGCGCCGCACCGCATCGAACGGTCCGCGAGCACGTTTACAAAATCGAACCGATCGAACTCGATCGCCAAAGGAGACCAAGATGTTCCGAAGCATTCTGCTGGCGGGCCTCGCCGCCGCCGCGTTCATTCCATCCCTCGCCCAGGCCCAGAGCGACGGCCAGGCTCGTTGTCGGGACCAGAAGCACGACAACCGCGTGGTCGGCACCATTGTCGGCGCGGGCCTCGGCGCCCTGCTGGGCAACGTCATCGGCGAGCATGGCGGCAAGGTCGGCGGCACGATCATCGGCGGTGTCGGCGGCGCGGTGGCCGGCAACGTCGTCGGCGGGGCCACGGTAGACTGCGGATCCAACCGCTACGGCTACTATGACGACAATGGCCGATGGGTCCCCAACACGGCCACCGCCTACGGCTTCTACGACGCCAACGGCCAGTGGGTTGATACGTCCAATCAGGGCGCCCAGGGCTACGCGCCGCCCCCCACCGGCGGCTACGGCCAGCAAGGCGCCTATCCACAGTCGGGCGCCTACCAGCAGCAAGGCGCCTACGATCAGCAAAGCGGCTACGCTCCCCCGCCGCCGCCATCTCCGCGACCCTACGATCAGGCGACCTATGACAATCGCGATCATTGGGCCGGCGCGCCGCTCGACACCCGGGAGCGGGAAAGCTGGCTTGAAAACCGTATCCAGCGGCGCATGGCCAACGGCGCCCTCGATCAGTGGCGCGGACGTCACGCCCTGCGTCAGCTGCACGACATCCAGCGCATGGACGCCGACTACCGCAGTTATGACGGCCACCTGAACGAGGATCAGCACCGCGACATCCTAGCGCGGCTGGACAACGTTCGCGCCGGTATCGGGACCAATCATGGCCGGCCCGACCTTCCGCAACCCTACTGAGATACTACGTGGCGACGCAGTCGTTTGACGTCGGCGATCTTCGGGTTCTACCGTCCTCCAAAGCAAGAATTTGGAGGACGGGCCCATCACCCACACCGCCGCCCCGGTAGTCGATGAACTGATCGAACTGCGCGGCCTGCGCTTCCATTATCGCGACTGGCCTTCGACCCACCAAAATGCGCCCGACCTAGTGCTCCTGCATGGATACACCGGACACGCCCGGTCCTGGGACGCCTTCGCCGAGGCGATGACCGATCGCTACAGGGTGATCGCCCTGGATCAGCGCGGCCACGGCGAGACCACCTGGGCCCCGGCGGATCAATATGGCGTGGCCGACATGACCAAGGACCTGGTCGCCTTCGTGGGCGCCCTGAGCCTGGAAGGTTTCACGCTCCTCGGCCTTTCCATGGGCGGGATGGTCGCCATGGACTATGCCGGCGCCCGACCGGAAGCCCTGGCGGCCCTGGTCATTGTGGACATCGCGCCGGCCCCGCATGCATCGGGCGCGGCCCGAATCCAGGCGGGGCAGCAAGCCGACGATATCTTCGCCAACCGCGACGAGGCCTTTGCCGCCGCCCGCGCCCAACACTCGCTGCCGCCCGAAGCGCACCATCGCCATCGCGTCGACCACAGCCTGATGCGCCTGGAGGATGGCCGCTGGACCTGGCGCTATGACCGGGCCCTACGATCGATCGCCACCCTGCGCCGAAGGGATCCAGACGACCTTTGGCGGGCCTGCGGCGACATCGATGTGCCGACCCTGGTCATTCGCGGCGACCTCAGCGACATCCTCACGCCCGAACTCGCCCAGCGCCTGATCCAGACCATCCCTGGCGCGCGCTATGCGGAGGTGGCCAATTCCGGTCACAGTGTGCCCCTCGACGCCCCGGAGGGCTTCCTTGCCGCGGCGAGGGATTTCCTGATGGGCTGACCGGCCGGGCCCATCACAGCGTCGATTCCTCGGCGCTGGCGTTCCGAAAGGCCTGCGGCGCGCGGCTGCTGAAACCGATCGAGCGGGTGCGGATCTTCGCGCCCTCCCGCGCCCTGGCCAAATGTCGAGGAGTTAGGCCGCCTCGGTTTGTTTGAGGCGACGTGCCTTGACGATCGCGTTGACTGCCATCGCCAGCAGCGTCTTGGTTTGAAGGCCGGCGGCTTCGGGATGCCTCAGGTCGGCAAACACGTTGCCGCCGCTCTGGACAATTTCATTTGCCATGTCTGCCTGCCTTGCTCTTTGGGCTGGGCTGGTGATTGCTCTCGAAATGCTTGCGCGCTCGTTTAAGGCTTTCGCTGACCGGGCTGATTGGCCATGGAGTCTGGCTATCGTGCGAACACCTCTCCCAGCACGGCCCAGAGTTCCGCGAGGGTCGTCGCGGGGGCGCGTCCGAGCCGGCGGACGAGGCGAGTCTTGTCGACCGCGCCCATCTGGTCACACGCCAGCCAGCCGGACTTGCATTGAAACCGGATCGCTGGTCGGAATGGCGCGGGGCCTCCCCCGGTCGTCATCGGCACGACGATCACCGTCCGCAGGCTGGTGTTCAGCTCGTCGGGCGAGGCGACGACGCAGGGCCGGGTCTTCCGGATCTCCGCGCCTTGCGTGGGATCGAGTTCGGCGAGCCAGATCTCGCCGTGCTTCACCATTGGGTGGCGGCATCGGCCTCGTCGGCGAATCCCAGCCAGTCGGCGTCGCCCGCCGTGAGCGGCGCATAGCCGATGGCCTCGGCGGCCGCCGCCCAGCCTTCGCGAGCTGGGCTGGCCGCCGGCGTCGCCACCAGACGCCCGTCCTTTAGAGTGAGGTCCACCGTCGCGCCCCGCCGCAGCTCCGCCGCCGCGAGCACAGGAGCGGGCACGATAAGGCCCGTCGAGTTACCCATTTTCCGCAAGGCGCTTTTCATTGTCGACCATCCTACGCTCATACAGTGTTGTAACCGGAGGGATCGGCCCGCGCCCACCCTCCGGCTGGAAGCGATCCTGTCGAGGATCGACGTCATTCTGGGTCGGTGACTCTTGTAGGCACCGGCTACAAGATACTCCGCGGCGGGCCTCAAGGCGCGCCAAAAGGCAAGCGCGCGACCGCCTCCCACGGCCCGTCCAGGTAGCGCCAGACCAGCAGCGCCTCGGCCACGACGTCGAACGGTTCGAACTCCAGCTGCAGATGCTCGAGCAGAAGGCGGGCGTCGGCGGGGTCGGCCTTGTTCTGGATCGTGATGTGGGGCCGGAACGGCGCGCGATCCTGCGGGGTCAGCCATGGAGAGAAGACGGTCGCCAGTTCGTTTCGAAGGTGTTCGAGCTCGGGCGAGGCGAGGCGGTAGGCGACCCCCCGTCCGAGGAACCAGGGGCCTCGGACGTCCAGCCGCATGGGGCTGCGGTCCCCGCAAGCCGATCTCAAAGTTTCTACAATCAATGGCTCGTGTTCGCCCGGCAAGGCGTGGAAGAGGGTCAGATGCGCTGGGACCAGGTTTCGGCGAGGTGGGAAGTGAGCCTTCCGAAGGTCCTCGAACCAGGCGAACGCACCCTCGTCCAAGGCCGCGGTGACGATCAGGGGCGGGCGCGGGCGCAAGGCGTTGTCACCGGGACTCGCCCAGCACGCCCTCGTCACCGCGCTTAGCCGGTCCGGCTGCTCGACATGGGCGCGGCCGGCGACGTCACCCAGCATGTCCGGATGGGTGAAGAGGGTCAGGCTCATTTTTGCAGTTCTAACGTCTGGGCGCTCGCTGTCCCACCCACCCACCTCCCGCACGGCCCGATGCTTGCGGCGCTGGGCTCGGCGCGGCATGAGGGCGCGATCTTTCTTCCCGCGCCCAAAGGATACCGCCTATGGCCCTCGACTCCGACCTGCGCGCCTCTCTTGTGCTGCCGGCGATCTGCGCGCCGCTGTTCCTGGTCACCGGGCCGGACCTGATCCGCGAGGCGTGTAAGGCTGGGGTGATCGGCGGACTGCCGCGGCAGAATGCCCGCGATTTCGAGACCTTCGAAGCCTGGCTGACCCAGATCCGCGCCGATCTCGACGTCCATGAACAGGCCACGGGCCGCCGCGCGGCGCCGATCGCGGTTAACCTGCCCACCCGCTTTCCGGACGCCGAGCTGAAGGCGCATTTCGAGTTGTTCGCTCGCTGTGGCGTAAAGATCCTACTGACCGTCGGCGGCGATCCCACCGACATGGTCCGCCGCGCCCATGACGCGGGGCTCATGGTGATGCATGACATTACCTCGGTCCGCTTCGCCGAGAAGGCCATCGGCGCCGGCGTTGACGGGCTGATCTGCATCGGCGCCGGGGGTGGGGGGCACTCGGGAACGATCAGCCACCTGGTCCTGATCCGCCAAATCCGGGCGATCTTCGACGGTGTCATCGTGATGGCCGGAGCTGTGTCGGACGGCGCGACGATCCGCGCCGCGGAGATCCTCGGCGCCGACCTTGCCTATCTGGGCACCCGCTTCATCGCCACCCGGGAATCCGAGGC
>JAYTXV010000157.1:0-6108 GCA_043742805.1 Caulobacteraceae bacterium
CGGGCGCCAGTATCTTTCTCAACCCGGTGCAGGACATCGGCGCCGGTGGACGCCAGAGTAACGCCGCCTATCAATATACATTGGAAGCCGGAGACCTGACTCAATTGCGCTTCTGGGCGGCGCGTCTGGCCGAGGCCCTGAAAAAACAGCCCGGCTTGATCGACGTCAACACCGACCAGGAAGATCACGGCCTGGAGAGCTTCATCGAGGTCGACCGGGACAAGGCCGCGCGCCTGGGAATCACCAACGCCGCGATCGACAGCACCCTCTATGACGCATTCGGCCAGCGGCAGGTGTCCACCATCTACAAGGAAACCAATCAGTACAAGGTGATCATGGAGGCCGCGCCGCCTTTCACCCAGGACCCGACCCGGCTCAACGACATCTACGTCAGCAACGGTACGGCCGCGAAGACAAAGGCCACAGCCACGGTCTCGGCTCTGGGGGCTGGTCAAACCGCATCGAGTAACAACGCGCCTGGATCGGCCAACGTGGCCGGCCAGCCCGGAGCCCTGGGGGCTGGCTCGGGCGCCACGCTGGCGGTTGGGGCGACGGCTGTCGCCGGGCCGGCGGCGCCCCCGGGCCGCGCGGCGTCGCAGGGCGTGGCCGTCAGCACGGCGGCGGAAGTCGTCGCCCCGCTCTCGGCCTTCGCTCACTGGGCCGACGCCGCCACCCCGACATCCGTCAACCACCAGGACTCCGAACCGGCCACGACCATCTCCTACAACCTGCCTCCGGGCAAATCGCTCGGTGACGCCACCAAGGTGATCGCCCAGGTCGAGGCCCAGATCGGCATGCCGACCAGCATCCACGGCGCGTTCCAGGGCACCGCCAAGGTGTTCCAGGATTCGCTGGCCACCGAGCCACTGCTGATCGCCGCCGCCCTGGTCGCGATCTACATCGTTCTGGGGGTCCTGTATGAGAGCTACGTTCATCCGCTGACCGTGCTCTCCACCCTGCCCTCGGCCGGGATCGGCGCGGTGATCGCGCTGATCATCTTCCATATCCAGTTCACGATCATCGCCCTGATCGGGGTCATTCTGCTGATCGGCATCGTCAAGAAGAACGCCATTCTGATGATCGATTTTGCGATCGTCGCCGAGCGCGACCAGGGCCTGGCCCCGGTCGACGCCATCCGCCAGGCGGCCCTGGCCCGGTTCCGGCCGATCATGATGACCACCTTCGCGGCCATGTTCGGCGCCCTGCCGCTGGCGATCGGCTGGGGCGACGGCTCGGAACTCAGGCAGCCTCTCGGCATTACGATCATCGGCGGGCTGCTGGTCAGCCAGGTGATCACCCTGTTCACCACCCCGGTGGTCTATATCTACCTCGACCGCCTCAGAGGCCGCCGGCGCCGGCGCGGCGCGGGCCTCGCCCCGACCGGGCCGGACCCGGTTCCCACAACTTGAGGACGACCGAAATCATGGCCCGTCGTTCACATTTTCCACTTCAGGCCCTGTCGCCGCTTCTGGCGCCGATCCTGACCATCGCCAGCCTGAACGCCTGCATGGTCGGGCCCACCTACCATCGCCCGGCCGCGCCGATGGCGGTGTCATTCAAGGAAGCCGAGGACTGGTCGCCGGCCCACCCCTCCGACGCCGCCGACCGCAAGGACTGGTGGACGGTGGTAGGCGACCCGACGCTCAACGCGCTGGAGGCGAAGGTCAATGTCTCCAACCAGACCCTGGCCGCCGCCGAGGCGGCCTATCGTCAGGCGCACGGCCTGGTGGCGCAGGACAGGGCCGCGTTGTTTCCGACCATCAACCTGGAGGCCTCGGCGAATGCCGCGAATTCAGGCGGGGGGACCCGAACAGCCTACCAGCCCAGCATTGGTGGAAGCTGGGCGCCGGATATCTGGGGGTCGGTTCGGCGGACGATCCAGGAGGCCAAGGCCAACGCCCAGGCCAGCGCGGCCACCCTCGCGGGCGCCCGCCTGTCGGCCCAGACGGAGATGGCGGTCGACTACATTCAGCTGCGCCAATATGACGAGGAAAGACGGCTGCTGGACGCCAACGCTACCGCTCTGGGCCGCACGCTGACGATCACCCAGAACAAATACAACGCTGGCGTGGCGGGCAAGAGCGATGTCCTAAACGCCCAAAGCCAGTACCAGTCGGCCGAGGCGGAGTTGACGGATCTCGTGAAACAGCGCGCCAGGAGCGAACACGCCATCGCCATTCTGGCGGGAGAGGCGCCGGCCGCCCTGACCCTGGCTCCCGCGCCATGGTCGCTGAAGCTGCCCGACATTCCCACGGCGGCGCCCTCCACGCTGCTTGAGCGGCGCCCCGATATCGCCTCGGCCGAGCGTGCCACCGCCGCCGCCAGCGCCCAGATCGGCGTCCAGACGGCCGCCTATTTTCCGAGCCTGACCCTCACTGGCCAGGGCGGCTACGCCTCCAGCCAGCTGGGCCAGCTGTTCAGGGCTTCCACCAGTTTCTGGTCGGTCGGCGCCGCGGCGGCGGAGACCCTGTTCGACGCCGGCGCCCGTCATGCCAAGGTCGCCCAGGCCAGGGCCGCCTACGACCAGGCGGTAGCCAACTATCGCCAGACGGTGCTGACAGCCTTCGGTCAGGTGGAGGACAATCTGGCCGCTCAGCGGGTGCTAGCGGTGGAACAGGCGATGCGAAAGGCGGCAGCGGACTCGGCCAGCACTGCGGAAACCATAGCCCGCAACCAATACGCGGCCGGTACGGTGGATTACACCGCAGTGGTCATCGCCCAGACCACCGCCATCAATGCCCGCAATAACGAACTGGGCATCAAAGCCCAACGCCTGACCACGGCGGTCGACCTGATCGAGGCCCTTGGCGGCGGCTGGACCGTCTCGAACTTGCCGCGTGACTAAGTCAGCGCTTCTTACCCAATTCGGCGGCGATGTCCTTGATCAGGCGGCCGACTTTACGATGGGCGGCGGTTAGCTGGTCGCGGGTGACGCCCCAACGCTTCATCCAATATTCAACCGCTTGCCGCTCGGAGAGATCGAGGCGGTCCTTGTCTATAAAACCGCGCTTGTCTTTCAGGCCCGCCATCAGTTTCCTCGAACGATGTCCGTGGGGGTCATGACACGATGTTCCCCTCGGCGCCACAGGCGAACAGCGATAAGCAGCACGCATGACAACCAACCTGCCACTTCGCCGGCTGATCGACATGCCAGGTGTTTCCGACTTGGAACATGCCGCCGTGCTCAAGCCGCTTCTCGGGATCGGAGAAATCCGCCCACCGGACGCCGATACCGACGCCTGTTCAAAGGCGCTGTTTGAACTGACTGCGGACGAAGCTGAGGCGACGCCACGTCCTGACGACTGGGACGATATCGAATACAAGCCAATCGTCAGGCAGGTGGCCGCGTTTGAGGCGGCCGGCTGGGATGTCACCGACAACAAGCGAAGGCCGCTGCGGGTCCTGACTTACTTCAGCCAGCCGTTGTGGCTGGCCATCCGCGGCGTGGCGGGAAGCGTACCGTTTCAGGCTCAACCTGAAGACGACCAGTCAGGCTCATCCGCCGACTGGGGATCCGATTTGGCTGCGGAGGCCGCACGCTTCCAGAAACGCTGAGGCGCGAGCCTTAGGACATGTGGTGGTGGTGGTGGTAGTGATGATGGTGGTGGTGGTGGTGGCGGCGATTGGGTCCGCGGTGGTTGCGGTTATAGTTGTGGCCGACCACGGCCCCGCCAACCCCACCAGCAACAGCGCCGACCGGACCGGCCACTACGGCGCCGCCAACCGCGCCGGCTGCGGCGCCCTTGGCTGTTTCGGTGATCGCCCAAGCCCCACTTACCGAGCCTAACATCGCCAGCGCGCAGGCGCCGATAAGAAGTCGTTTCATGGATATCTCCCTAACCGTAGAGCAACAAAGCACCAGTCGCGATTTGGTTCCCGACCTCAGCGCAAAATCGCGCCAAACAGCAGCTTGAGCAACCCCGCCACCACCGCCAGGCTCGCCACGCTGGCCGCCCAGATCCCCCAGAACCACGCCCATCTGGCCATCAATGGTAACCCTTCGGATCGGTTTTGCCGCGAAACACCCAGTAGGCGTAGCCGGTGTAGCCGAGAATGACCGGAATCAGCACACCGGCTCCAACCAACATGAAACCGAGGCTGGAGGCCGGCGCCGAGGCCTGCCAGATTGTCACCCGGCCGGGCACGATGTCGGGATAGAGACTGATGGCGAGGCCAACGTAGCTCAGCGCGAACAGGCCAAGGGCGATCGGGAACGGCCAGGTTTCGTTCTTGCCGCGCAGGCAGAAGAACAGAGCCATGGCCGCGATGGCTACCAGCAAGGGTACCTGCGCGGTTGCGACGATATCGGGAAAGGTCAGCCAGCGCCGCCAATAGTCTGCTTTGAGGAACGGCGTCGCGGCGCTGACGGCGCCGATCGCCCCGACCGTGGCGGCGCCGAACCGCCAGGCCAGATGGAAAGCCCGGGCGAGCAGGTTGTCGGTCGTCTTCATGATCAGCCAGGTCGCGCCCAGCATGCCGTAGCCGGCCACGACCGATGCGCCGGTGAGCAGGCTGAATGGTGTCAGCCAGTCCCACCAGCCGCCGCCGTAGCCCCGGCCGGTCACGGTGACGCCTTGAAGAATAGCCCCCAGGATCACCCCTTGCGAGAACGCCGCCAGGGTCGATCCGCCGCAGAAGGCCAAGTCCCAGGCCCATCGCGTTCTCTGGCTACGCCAGCGATATTCAAAAGCCACGCCCCGGAACACCAGGCCCAGCAGCATGGCGATCAGCGGTGCGTAGACCGCGGGCATCAGGATCGCATAGGCCAGGGGAAAGGCTGCCAGCATCCCGCCGCCACCGAGGATCAGCCAGGTCTCGTTGCCATCCCAGACGGGCGCCACCGAGTTCATCGCGGTGTCGCGTTCGGCGTCGCCGCCGAGCATGGGAAAGAGAATGCCGATGCCCAGGTCGAAGCCGTCGAGCACCACATAAGCGAATACCGCGAAGGCGATCAGGCCCGCCCAGATCAGCGTAAGGTCGGCGCTGTAGGTCATGCCACCGCTCCCTCAATGAACCGGCTGGAGAGCGCGATCAGGGCCGATCGCGGGGCCGGGGGTGATGCCAGCGGCCCGGATCGGGTCACGCTCGTCCAACCCCTGCTCGTGGTCGTGCGGCGGATGGCCCATCAGGCGCAGCAGGTAGAACAGGCCCGAACCAAAGGCGATGAAATAGACCACCGCGAAAGCGGCCAGGGACGCGGCCACGGCCGGCGCCTGCAACGGCGAGGCTGACTGGCTGGTCCGCAGCAGGCCATAGACGGTGTAGGGTTGTCGGCCCACCTCGGTGGTGATCCAGCCGGCCAGCACCGCCACAAACCCCATCGGCCCCATGGCCACGGCGAACCGCTGCAGCGGCCGCCAGTCGTAGAGCCCGCGCCGCAGCCGGGCGATCAGCGACACGCCGCCCAGCAGCGCCATCAGCAGGCCGATCCCGACCATGGTCCGGAACGACCAGAACACGATCGGCACATAGGGCCAATCCCGGCGTGGCACGGTGTCGAGCCCGGCCAGGGGCGCGTCCAGATTGTGTCTTAAAATCAATGACGACAGCTTCGGAATCTCGACCTTGTATTCCACGTCGCCCTTGGCCTGGTTTGGCAGGCCGAACAGGATCAGCGGCGCGCCGTGAGGGTGGCTTTGATAGTGACCCTCCATGGCCATGATCTTGGCCGGCTGGTGCTCCAAAGTGTTGATGCCTTGGAAGTCGCCGGCCAGAATCTGGATAGGCGCCACCAGGGTGGCCATCCACATGGCCATCGAGAACATCTTTCGCGCCTCGAGGTTGGCCTTGTCCTTCAGAAGGTGGAAAGCCCCGACCGCCCCCACCACCAAGGCCGTGGTGAGATAGGCGGCCAACACCATGTGGACCAGCCGGTACGGAAAAGAAGGGTTGAAGATCACCCTCAGCCAGTCGGCCGGTACGAACTGGCCCTGGGCGTTGATCGCATAGCCGGCCGGGGTCTGCATCCAGCTGTTGACCGACAGGATCCAGAAAGCCGAGACGAAGGTTCCGAAGGCCACCATCAGCGTGGCGGTGAAGTGCAGGCCCTTGCCGACCCGGTTCATTCCGAACAGCATGACGCCGAGAAAGCCGGCCTCGAGGAAGAAG
>JAYTXV010000158.1:0-13975 GCA_043742805.1 Caulobacteraceae bacterium
GAAGGGCATCGCCCAGCGGCGCCTCGCGAAGCAACCATTCCCGCAGCGCGCAAAGCCGCCGCAAGGTCGCGGGGTGGTAGAAGGCGAGCAGATCCTCCCGAACATCACCCACCCGATCCCACGTCACCGCGGCGAGGCTGCTCGCGACGTCAGTCAGCAGCGGAGGCGCCATTCTTGGACGCGTGAAAAGCAGCGACAGCGGATTGATGTCATTGCCCAACGGCCGCCGCCCCATGAGCGCCGCCTGGACCGGCGTCGTGCCGCGGCCCATGAACGGGTCGAGGACGCCGTCGCCGGGGATGGTGAGGCGCTCGATAAAGAATTCAGGAAGCTGTGGCTTAAAACACGCCCGGTAGCTGACCTCGTGCAAGCTGTGGGCCTGACGCTGACCAGCGGTCCAATATTCATTGATCAGGTAGGGAATACCCTCAAGTCTAACCTCCCGGGTCGGCGCGCCGAAGGCGTCGAAGCCGCGCACGGCTTCCAGGAAAGGGACAGAGTTCATGGCGACGCTTCCCAGTCCCGCGGGTCTTGGCATTGCGGCTCCAATCGCGGTGGCTTGGCGGACGGGGTGGGATTCGAACCCACGGTGGGCGTAAACCCACGGCGGTTTTCAAGACCGCTGCCTTAAACCACTCGGCCACCCGTCCGGGGCTGGCCTTCTAACAGGGAAAAGGTGGCGCATTCCAGCGCGCGCTTAACCCCGTCTCAAACCTTCCGCCGCATGGTGACAATGCGCTGGATCCATCAAAGGTGGGTGATGTTTGGTTGCGGCTGGGAAAACCTGATCAATCGGTCCGCGCGGATGGCCGCCTTCGCGCTGTTCGCCGGGTTGACCGCTTGCGCCACCATGCCCCAGCCCACCGCCGCGCCGCCGGCCCACGCGGGCGGGACCATGGCGCCCTATCAGGCGAACGGGACGTGGTACCGACCCCATGAGCAGCCGCGCTATGACGAGGTGGGAATCGCCACCTGGTACGGCGCGCAATATCATCATCGCCGCACGGCCGATGGCGAGATCTTCGACATGGACCGTGTCTCGGGCGCCCATACCACCCTGCCTTTGCCCTGTGTCGTCGAGGTGACAAATCTGGTCAATGGCCGGCGCATCCAGGTGCGGGTCAACGATCGCGGCCCATTTATTCATGGCCGTATTCTCGATCTGTCGCGCCAGGCGGCCAAGGACCTTGGATTCTACGAGAAAGGTTCGACGCGCGTTCGGGTCCGCTACGTCGGGCCAGCCCCAAGATAGACGAACGATCGCGTCGAACTGGCGGACGCTTCCTGACCCTGGACAAGGCGGGCGAACCGGCCAATGTGCCGCCATGGCGCGCGGCTTTTTCATCACGTTCGAAGGCGGGGAGGGAGCAGGCAAATCCACCCAACTTACTCGTCTGGCCGACCGCCTCGAAGCGACCGGGCGCGATCTAGTCCGCACCCGGGAACCCGGCGGGTCGCCGGGCGCCGAGGCGATCCGATCGCTGCTGGTGACCGGCGAGGCCGATCGATGGTCGCCCATCACCGAGACCCTGCTGATGTATGCAGCTCGCCGCGACCATATCGAGCGGGTGATCGCCCCGGCCCTGGCGCGCGGCGCGGTGGTGCTTTGTGACCGCTTCGCCGACTCCACTCGCGCCTATCAGGGGGCCGGCGGTGGCGCGCCCGCAAGCCTGATTTCGGCGCTTCAGGCAGAGGTGCTCGGTGATCTGCAACCGGACCTGACCTTGATCCTTGACCTGCCGACCGCGAGCGGCCTGGCCAGGGCGGCGGGGCGGGGGGGCGGGGAGGCTCGCTTCGAATCCAAGGGCCTGGCTTTTCATGAACGGCTCCGGGCAGGCTTTCTCGTTATCGCCCAGGCCGATCCCGAGCGGTGTCGGATCGTTGACGCGGCCGCCGACGAGGCGGTGGTTGGGGCGACCATTTGGGCAGAGGTAAAGGCCCTGCTCATCCGATGAGCGAGGCCATTCCTCATCCGCGCGAGACTTTTGACTGGGCTGGCGACGACACGCACGAACAGGCGTTTCTGGACGCCCTGGATCGCGGCCGGCTGCATCACGCCTGGCTGATCGTGGGTCCTGAAGGGGTAGGTAAGGCGACGTTCGCCTATCGCGCCGCCCGGCGACTGCTGGGAGCCGGCTACGAGCCCAGCCTGGGTCGGCTCGGCGCCGCGCCCGGTCACCCGGTCTCGCGCCAGATCATCGGCCGCGCTCACCCCGATCTGTTGGCCCTGCAGCGCGACCCCGAGGATGGCAAGACCCGGCGTGGCATACCGGTGGACGAGGCCCGAGGCCTGCCTGAATTCTTCTCAAAATCACCAGCCTCGGCTCCCTATCGCGTGGCGATCATCGATACCGCCGACGACCTGAATCCCAGCGCCGCCAACGCGATATTGAAAACTCTTGAGGAGCCTCCGGAGCGCGGCGTGCTGTTTCTGATTTCGCACGCCCCCGGCGCTCTGCTGCCGACGATACGGTCCCGATGCCGGCGACTGCGCGTCTCGCCGCCCGAACCCGCCGCCGCCGCCCAATGGGTTTCCATGAGGGCGGGAGTCGCATTCGAGGACGCCGAGCGGCTGCTTGACATGGCGCGTGGCGCGCCCGGCGGCGCGTGGCGTCTGGCCTCGGAGGGAGCTCTGGAGGCCGACCGGCTAGCTGGCGAACTGCTGGCCGCGCTTCCCAGAACCCACGATGCGGCCATGCTGGCCATGGCCGATGGTTTCCGCGGTCCCGCCGGGGCTGTGCGTTTCAACCTGCTGTTCGATCGCCTCGCCGATCGCGTCCACGCCATGGTTGTCAGCCGGGTGAAGGCCGGTGAGGCCGGGGTGTCTCTCGACCGCTGGGCCGAACTATGGGAACAGTTGGTTGCAGCGCCCGGCCAGGTCGAGGCGGTGAACCTGGATCGCGCCGATATGTTCTTCACCACCCTTTCGCGACTGAAGGCGATTGGGTAGGGCCAGGGCATGTTGATCGACAGCCACGTGAACCTCCACGCGCCACAATTCGACGGCGACCGCGAGGCGGTTATCGATCGCGCCCGGGCCGCCGGCGTCGGCTTGATGGTCACTATCTGCGATCGGCTCGACCGGTTCGAGGCGGTCCACGCGATCACAGAGACCAACGCCGACGTCTGGGCAACAGTGGGAGTTCATCCTCATGAAGCCAGGGATTTCCCAATGCTTGTGGCGAAAACCTTAGTCGATCTTGCGGCGCGGCCGAAGGTGATCGGGATCGGCGAGACCGGTCTGGACTTCCACTATGACCTCAGCCCGCGGGACGTCCAGGCCTCCATCTTTCGCGCCCATATCGCCGCCGCCCGCCAGACCGGGCTGCCGCTGGTGGTCCATACCCGTGAGGCGGATAACGTCATGGCCGAGATTCTAGAAGAGGAACACGCTCAGGGGCCCTTCAAGATCTTGATGCATTGCTACACCTCGGGCGCCGAATTGGCGCGGCGGGTGGCGGCCCTGGGGGCGTGGTTCTCGGTGTCGGGCATCGCCACGTTCAAAGCCGCCGAGGATGTGCGCGCGGTGATCGCCGACATGCCGGAGAATCGGATCCTTGTTGAGACCGATTGTCCATATCTGGCCCCGGTCCCCATGCGTGGCCGTCGCAACGAGCCGGCATATCTGCCTCATATCCTTGCGAAACTCGCCTCCATTCGCGGATGGTCGCTTTCCGAGGCCGAGGCCCGCACCGAACAGGCATTTTTCAAACTGTTCGACCGGATCGACCGTCCGTGAACGCCGCGTTGGAGGTGGTGATCCTGGGGTCGGGTTCGTCCGGCGGCGTGCCGCGCGCGGATGGGAACTGGGGCGTCTGTGACCCCGCCAATCCGCTGAACCGGCGGTCACGCTGTTCACTGATGGTTCGCCGGTTATCTGAGGAGGGGGCGGCCAAACAAACAACGGTTGTGGTGGATGCTTCGCCCGAGTTTCGCCTGCAAACCTCGGCTGCGGGCGCACGGCGGCTGGACGGCCTGCTGATGACCCACGATCACGCCGATCAGGCCCACGGCATCGATGATATTCGCGCCTTCGCGCTGACCCAACGGGCGCGGATCGGCTGCTGGATGGACGCGCCGACGCGCGCCAATCTGATGCGGCGGTTCGGCTATATCTTCGAGGGCGAGGGTTATTACCCCGCGATCGCCGACATCCATGAAATTCCGCCTCATGGTATGGCGTGGAGTGTCGCCGGGCCTTCCGGGACGATACCCGTCGTCACCTTCGACCAGGATCACGGTGGTGTAAGAAGTGTCGGCTATCGATTTGGTGATCTGGCCTATTCCAGCGACGTGGTTGATCTGCCGCCGGAGGCGTTCGCCGCGCTGGGCGGGCTCGACGTTTGGATCGTCGACGCCTTGCGCTACACGCCCCATCCAACCCATGCGCATGTCGATCGGACGCTTGAATGGATCGCACGCGTGAAACCCAGACGGGCGATCCTGACCAATCTGCATATCGATCTTGACTACGAAGAGCTGAAAAGGCGTCTGCCGCCGGGTGTTGAGCCCGCTTATGACGGCATGGCGATCAACGTTGAAATTTCGGCTGGAAACGGTTGATGAACCTGGCTTTTTTGGCCTCGAATAACGGCAGCGGTCTGCGCGCCATTGTCGCTGCTATCGAGGCTGGTGATCTGGCGGCCCTTCCTGTCCTGGTGGTCAGCAACCGCAAGGCCGCGCCGGCCCTGGCGTTCGCCCGTGACCACAGCATCGACACCTTGGTCATCCCCACGACCGCCGATCCGGCCGGCGCGGACGCGCGATTGGCCGCCGCGCTAAAGGACGCCGGCGCCGATCTGGTCATTCTTTCAGGCTACCTGCGCAAACTCGGTCCCGCGACCCTGAGGGCGTTTCCCAGCCGGATCCTTAATGTCCATCCTGCCCTGCTGCCCAAATACGGCGGGCAGGGGATGTATGGCCGACGGGTGCACGAGGCCGTCGTCGCCGCCGGCGAACGTGAATCCGGCGCGACCGTTCACTTGGTGGATAATCAATATGACCACGGCGCCGTAATCGCGCAGGCGCGCGTACCGATAAAACCGGGGGATACCGCAGCCGAAGTCGAAAAACGGGTCACCACCACCGAGCCCGGGCTGTTTGTCCAGACTTTACAACGTATTGCTAGGGGTGAATTGAGGCTGTCGGAGATCGGGTAACGATGGACACAATTGTGAGCGGCGGATGCCTCTGCGAAAGTGTGCGCTTCACCTACGCCGGGCCGCTGGGCGGTGAAATGGGCGCGGTGACGGTCTGCCATTGCGCGCAATGCCGGAAGGCCCAAGGGTATGCCGCCGCCGCCGCCGTAATCCTCGCGGTTGGCCTGACCGTCGAACGCGGCGACTGGCAGATCCGGTCGTTCGAATCCTCACCAGGAAAAACCCGTGTGTTTTGCGGGACCTGTGGGTCGCCGCTTTGGTCGAAGGTGGTGGCGAAGCCCGATCGTCTGCGCTTGCGGCTTGGCGCACTGGACAGTCCGCCGGACCACCTGAGGATCCAGGCTCACATCCACAGTGAAGGCGAACCCGCGTGGAGCCGCGACGACACCGCGCCACGCTTTCCGGGCCAGGAGCCGGGACGGCAATGACGCCAGCGGCGCTATATATGCCTAATTGGCGATGTTACACTTGACATACCTGCCTCAACATATAGGGTGAAAGCCAAGGAGCAATTCCATGGCCAAGTCCGTTCTTTCCAAACCCCAGTTCCAAAACGAAGCTGCCGCTTTCCTCTATGTTGAGGCGCGCTTGTGGCCGACTGGCCCGGTCTGCCCGCATTGCGGCGAGACCGCTCGTATCGGTGAATTGAAGGGCAAGACCACCCGCGTCGGCCTTCGCAAATGCTACGCCTGCAAGAAGCCCTTCACCGTTCGCATGGGTTCCATTTTCGAGTCCTCGCACCTTCCCTTGCATCTGTGGCTTCAGGTCATCCACCTGATGTGCGCCAGCAAGAAAGGCATCAGCACCCGCCAAATCCAGCGAATGCTCCAATGCTCCATGAAGACCGCTTGGTTCCTTGGTCACCGTATCCGCGAAGCCATGAAGAGCGACACCACTGGCCTGATCGGTGGCCCCGGCGTCACCGTCGAGGTCGATGAAGCTTATCTCGGCAAGTCCTTCAAAAGCCGTCGTGTTCCAGGCGAAAAGCCCCCGATGGTCCTTAGCTTGGTCGAGCGCGGCGGCAACGTGCGGTCGATGTATCTCGACCATCGCAACGTCCGCGCCGCGCTGTGGCAGCACCTTGATCGCGACAGCCGCTTGGTCACTGATGGCCACGTCTTCTATCAAAAATTCATGCCGACCGGCCACCATGAGAGCGTTGACCACTCCAAGGGCGAATACGTCCGTGGCGATGTCTACACCAACACCGTCGAAGGCTTCTTCAGCGTCTTCAAGCGCGGTCTGGTGGGCGTCTATCAGCACATGGATCGGAACCATTTGGACAGGTATTTGGCCGAATTCGATTTCCGCCAAAACAACCGGGAACGCCTTGGTATCAATGACATGCAGCGCACCGCTAACGCAGTTGTGGGCGCCAAAGGCAAGCGCCTCACCTATCGAACGACTAGTGGAGAAAGGCCCCACTAAGCGCGGAGAGAAGCCGCGCAATCGGTTTCGTCCAAGTGGTGATCCGCTCCAATTGAAGCTAAATTTTGAGGAATGAGGACACGTCATGGCCGTAGAAATCCGCCAAACCATCGTGACACCATATGCCGAAAAGGCGCTCGTTCAGCTTCATATCTCTGACGCGCCGCTTGACGCTGAAGGCGAGGCCAAACTTCGTATAGTTCTTTCTGCCAAAGTTGATCTGCTGCCCGGTATGCTGCTGGACCAGATTCAACGTGATGCGTTGTCGGCCGCGCGGGACGCGATAAGTCCAATCCTTCAGCGGATGGCAAAGCAGATTCAAGAATCGGGTCGGTAGCCATGACGAAACGTCCTCAAATCAAGCCGAAGCTAACCGACGCGGAACGCCACAAGCGTTTCGTCGATATGGCGACCGAAGTTGGCGCATCCGAAGACCCGAAGGATTTCGAGAAGGCGTTTGACGATGTAACCCAGCGCAAGGCGCTTCCTCCTTTAGGCAATGTGTAAATTGTGAATATTACGGAAGGTCGGCGTCACACTAACCGTGATGACAAGCCGACAATCGTGGGACGAGAACCGTTCTTCACCTTTTAGGGTGGGCTCCAGAAGCGAGTCCGTCTCAATCGAGACATGAGATATCAGTTTGTCATCTTCTAGCAGAACGAAGAACGGTGATTCTCCCTCATCCGGCTCATCATAGCCCCCGAACTCACTCTTGCCCGATGGCATTCTAAGGGCATCAAAAAGCGTCTTAAGGCGGTTGTCGATATCACCCGACTGAATGACCCCACCGGGAGACTCTGGCCTTAAGAACAGAATGTCCACGCCCGCGACCAGAGAAAACTCTTCGGTAACCAGGGGAACGAACGCGTAACTGTCGCGCCGATAGTTTTTGGCGAACTGCTTCCATATCGGAACAGGACCTACCTTTAGACCTGAGGCCGAAGGAGCGGGGTCCGTGAAAGTCCAATGAGTAAGGTTTTTGTCCGTCTCCCAGAGACGCTTTAGTTGAGGGTGAAAAACCTTGCGGATTTCATGCTTGTGCTTGGCGCGAGTGCTAGAGCGCGAAGCACCAAAAAGTTGGCCTTCATAAGTCAGCCGAAAACGCATCGCCGCATCTTCCGGGGCGAAGTCTGGATCATACGCTAGATAGCGGCGCCGTTCGCCCGATTGACGGAGCGGGATGCTCATAACACATCACCTAGGGGCTGGGTATGGGAAGTGTAACATCGCCGCCTAATTTCCGATAATATATCTTAGGCGCGAAATTGGCATATGTAACTACCGAGTTCGGCCGCGCTCTGCACAACCTCAACGTTGGCATCCCGGCAAGACCGGCCTTCGTGAAGGCTTACGCAGACCAGATGGCGCATTTTACGGCGGCGACTTAGGTGCGAATCGCTCCGCGAGCCTGCCTCATGCTATGTGCGCCGTCTTGATTTTCGACCCGCCGGGACAGAAGACACGATGACACATTCGCTCGACAACCTGCCGCTGGAGTTTCGGCCCAAGAAGCTGGCGCCGACCATGGTTTTCGCTCTGATCATCGCGTTAGAACTGATTTTCGCGGTGTTTTTTGAACTGCAAGCCAAATGGCCGCTGGAGGCGTTCTTCACGCGGGGTCTGATCTCGACCTTGTCGTTCCTGTTCATGATCGGTGTCTGCGTGTTCGGGATCGTCGAGACCCAGCGCAAGACCGACCGGCTGACCCTGGACGAGACCGGCGTGAGCCTGGAGATGGGTGGCGCCACTCGCGCTTGGGCCTGGAAAGACATGGCGCGCTTCCACTTGGTGCTGGTCCACGCCCGCAGCAAACTTCACATGGTGGCCATTGAAACCAAGGGCCAGGGCGTGTTCGACGCCAAGGCCAATGTTATCTGGCCCCGGTTCGGCCCGGGCACGGACGAGTTCCTGGCCTTGCTACGCACCGGCAAGGCCCGTTGGGGTGAAAGTTAGGCAAGCCCGTTGCTGATGAACATAGGTGGCATCCTTGGGATTTAACCGGGAGAAAACCTGCGGTTAGCGGCAAAGCCTCGCGGGGCCAAACGTCCGGCCGACGCACGGCGGGCTAACCATTCACGCCACTCGGTCCAGGCGCGTCGACGGCCGCTGCCGTCGATCCAGCCGGCGCCATCGGCGGCGTTGAACAGCACGCCATCCCGCAACCCACCTTCGCGATAGCTTTGCATCTTGACCCCCTTGCCCCGCGGCATGGTGGGCAACTCCGAAACGGGAAAAATCAGGATCTTGCCGTTGTCGCCGATGATGGCGAGGTGATCGCCGGCCACTTCCAGGCACATCGCGGCGCCCTCCCCATCAACGTTCAACACCTGTTTACCGGCCTTGCGGAAGGCCACGGCCTCGTCCTCATTCATAATGAAGCCATAACCACCCCTGGACGCCAACAGGCGAAGGCGTCCCGGTTTGTGCGGGAACACGGCCAGTATGGCCACCTTGTCATCCAAGTCGATCATCAACCGCAACGGTTCGCCCTGCCCTCGCGCCGACGGCAGCTTGTCGCAGGCCAGGGTGAAGAACCGGCCGTCCGAGGCGAACAGCAGCAGTTTGTCGGTGGTTTCGGCGGGAACCGCGAAGCCGAGTTTGTCGCCCTCCTTGAAACTGAGCGCGTGCGGGTCCTCTATCCGTCCCTTGGCGGCGCGGATCCAGCCGCGCTCGGAGACGATCACCGTGATCGGCTCCCTGGCCACCAGGGCCTCCAATGTGGCGGCCGCGTCGATCATGGGCGGGGTGTCGAACGTGGACCGCCGGGCGCCCACGGCTGTCTTGGGACCCAGGAACTTGAGCGCTTCCCTCAGGCCGGCGCCCACGCGCTTCCACTGCTCGGTTTCGGAGTTGAGAACCGTGTTGAGACCGTCGCGCTCCTTGGAGAGTGTCTCATGCTCGCGGCGCAGCGCCATCTCCTCGAGCCGGGCCAGTTGGCGCAGACGAGTGTTGAGGATCGATTCGGCCTGGATTTCGGTCAGGTCAAAGGCGGCGATCAGCTTGGCTTTGGATTCGTCCTCGAAACGAACAATGCGGATCACTTCGTCCAGATTGAGAAAGACGATCAGCAGGCCTTCGAGGATATGCAGCCGCGCCTCGATCTTCGCCAGCCGGAAGCGGGTTCGCCGCAACAGCACCTCGCGCCGGTGATCGAGGAAGGCCAAGAGGGCGGTCTTCAGCCCCATCACCACGGGCGCGCCCCGGGCGTTGAGCACGTTCATATTGACGGGAAAGCGCGTTTCCAGGTCGGAGAGCTTGAACAGGCTCTCCATCAGCACCTCGGGCTCGACGTTGCGAGCGCGAGGCTCGATCACCAGGCGGATATCCTCCGCCGACTCGTCTCGAACATCGCCAAGCAGTGGAGCCTTCTTGTTTTCCAGCAGGCTGGCCAGCTGTTCCACCAGATCGGCTTTCTTCACCTGATAGGGAACTTCAGTGACGACGATCCGCCACCCTCCCCTACTTGTGTCCTCCTTGGTCCAGCGCGCGCGGAGGCGAACCCCACCCCTGCCGGTCTCATAGGTCTCCAGCATCGAGGAAGCGGGCTCGACGATCACCCCGCCGGTGGGAAAGTCCGGTCCCTGGACATAGGCCATCAGCTGGGCCGTGGTGGTCATTGGGGCCTTGATCAACAGCAGGCAGGCGTCGATCAGCTCAGCGGCGTTATGCGGCGGAATCGAAGTGGCCATGCCCACCGCGATCCCGGAGGACCCATTGGCCAGAAGATTCGGGAACCCGGCCGGAAGAACCACCGGCTCTTCTTCCTCACCGTCATAGGTGCGCCGAAGATCGACGGCGTCTTCATCGATCCCATCCAGCAACAGCTGCGCGGCGTCGGTGAGGCGGCATTCGGTGTAGCGCATGGCGGCGGCGTTATCGCCGTCGATATTGCCGAAATTGCCCTGACCGTCGATCAGCCGGTAGCGCTGCGCGAAGTCCTGGGCGAGGCGGACCAGGGCGTCATAGACCGCGACATCGCCATGGGGGTGATATTTGCCGATGACGTCGCCAACCACCCGCGCCGACTTCTTCGCCGAGGTGTTGGGATCGAGTTTCAGCAGCCGCATGGCGTAGAGCAGACGACGATGTACGGGTTTCAGGCCGTCGCGAACATCCGGCAAGGCGCGCTGGGTGATCGTCGACAGCGCATAGGCGAGATAGCGCCGCGACAGAGCGTCGTTCAGCGATTCATCCAGGATTCGGCCGCCGTCGTCGGACGGTGGCGGCGGTACGCGTTCGTTCATGGGAAAGGGTTCAATCTGACTCCCCCCGCGCTGTCCAGCATGGAAGTCTTAATTGGAACCTGGCGTTGAACCTAAAATAACAATCGACCTGGGATCCAGATCGTCGAGATAATAAATAAAATGTAACTGGCGCTGCGGCGGGGCGCTCAGCCATCGTATGAACGTTCCGTCCTCGCAAGAGCGCTCAATTTGGCAACTAGACCCTCACATCCCCGGCTCGATCTCGTGAGGTCTTATCGCTGCCTCCTTCTTGCCGTACTCGCCCTATCGACACCGGTTGTGGCGGCCACGAACACCCCAATTCCGCCCATCCGCATACCGGTCAGCTATGAAACGACCGGATCCGGTTCACCTCTTGCCCCCTCCGCACTGGACCATTGGTGGCTGCTGTTCGGCGATCCAAACCTGAACGCCCTTGAAGACGAGGCGCTACGAAATGCTTTGGACGCGCGCACTGCGGCGGCGCGCATCCTCGAAGCGCGGGCGACGCGGTCGGCTCAGAAGGCCAAGACTCTACCAACCGGATCTGTTTCGGGAAACGTCAGCCGCGAAAAGGTCTATGAAATCGGCGGAGCCGGGAACAATCTCAATCCCACCAGCGGGATGACGGATGCGGTCTCCGGCAATTTCAATATTTCCTGGGAACTGGATTTGTTCGGCCGCCTCGCGGTGGCGCGCCGCGCGGCCAACGCCGACGCCGCCGAGGCGCGGTTCAATGTCGAGGGAACCCGCGCCAGCCTCGCCGCCAGTGTCGCCGACGCCTACTTTCAGGCCCTGGGCCTAACGATCCAGGCCCAGGACGCGCGCGAAACCCTGCGCATCCAGAGCGACCTCCTGAACGTGGCCCGCCGGAAGTCCGCGGCGGGCGCGGGCCCGCCCGACGATGTCGACCGGGTGGCCGGTGAAGCCGTACAGGCGGAAGCCCAGCTGACGGACATCGCATCGCAGCTGGGGGCGAGCCGGCGACTATTGCTGATTCTGGTCGGTCGAAATCTCGACGCCCTCGAGAATCCGCCCTTAGCCAGTACGCCCCCCAAACCGCCCCCAGCACCCATGGTTTTGCCCGCTGAACTGCTTTCCAGGCGGCCGGACATCCGGGAGGCGGAATTCCGGCTCCGTTCAGAACTGGGCGTGGCTAGGCTGGCTCACCTCGCGGTATTTCCGACCATCACCCTGCTACCGGGACTTGGTCTTTCCAGCACTGCCATGCCGGGTGTCTCCTATATTCCGCCCAGCACCCTGATCTCCACCCAACAAACGACGACCTCGGGGTTCTGGAGTCTGGCGGCGGGGATCACCGTGCCGACTCTCGATATACCGCGATTGCTGCAGCAGGCTCGCGCCGAAGACGCCCGATCTCGCCAAGCCGCAATCGCTTATGAAAAGACAGTGCGAACCGCCTTCGGCGAGGCCCAGAACGCCCTTACCGATTTTGGGGCGGGCGTTCGGGCCACGGCGCTGCTGGTGGGTGGTGAGGCGAGTTCGGCGCGGGCCTACGACGGCGCGCGCAGGCGCTACGCTCAAGGCCTGGGCGACCTGACCGCGATGCTGAGCGCCGAACAATCGTGGCGCTCGATCCACTCGGCCCTGACCGCCGAGCGCATCGATACGCTGCGACGCGCGGTGCGGACCTACAAGGCGCTCGGCGGCGGCTGGGTCCATGACGGTGCGGAGGGCTGAATGTCCCTGGCCCTTTCGACCCTGATCTATGAGTGGCGGCGTTATATGGCCGCCGTGGTGGCGCTGGCGTTTTCCGGCATGATGGTCCTGGTCATGCTCGGCCTGTTCACCGGGATCATCCATTCGGATTTCGCGACCACCGAGCGATCGCGCGCCGATATCTTCATTCTGCCGATCAAGGTCGCCAGCATGGTGAACTCCAACATCAGTCTGCCAGCGCGAATTCAGCCGCAGATATTCCTTAATCCGCACGTCGTTGAGGTGAGGAGCCTGGAGGAAGCTTTTGGGGAATGGGTCAATTCGCCCGGCCCGGACGGCAAACAGACCCAAAAGTTCGTCAATGTCTGGGCCGTCGATCCATTGCCGGACGCGGTAACCTTACCGGTCGACTATACCGAAGATCAACGGATCGCTCTTATGGAACCCGGCGCGGTCGCCGTTGACGCTAGCAACCTAGCGGCCCTCGGTGTCAAGCTTGGAGATAAAGCGTCTATAAATGGCCACGCAGTCTGGGTCCGTGCGATACTGCACAACTATCAGAGCATTGAACAACCAGCGTTAACGGCCTCGCGCGATACGGTGCGTCGCTTGAGCCGGGGCAACAACACCTCCGGAGATACCGGACCGCTGATGGTCAGGATCGACAATCCAGCTTCGGCAGAGGCCGTCCGCGATCAGCTCAACGCTTCCGCGCATGGGACGTTTCGCGCCTGGACTCGCGCGGAGTTCAACAGAGCCAATGAAGACGCGGTCATGTCCCAGCAGATCGTCGGCGTGATGCTGGTGTTTCTGACCATCATGTCGGTGCTGATCGGCGTTGGTATCACTTCCCAAACCCTGCGCGGGGCCATCCTGTCCAATATCCGCGAGTTCGCTTCGCTTCGCGCCCTTGGCATTTCGATGATGTCCCTACGCTGGATCGTCGTGGAAATGTCGTTCTGGGCGGGTGTCGCGGGGATAGGCGCGGCCGGATTGATCACCTGGGCGGCCTGCATGGCCGCAGCCGCGGCCGGATTGCCGCTGTTTATCCGGCCGCAGCCAGCCCTGCTGATTTGCCTGATGCTGATGGCTATCGCCATCGCGTCGGGGGCTCTGGCCATGGGTGTGCTCAAGCACAGCCAGCCGGCGGACCTGCTGCGATGACCGCGCCGGTCGCCATGGCCCTGACCGCACGGGGCGTCGTCAAACGCTTCAAGACCGGGCGCAATGAGGTCACGGTGCTTAAGGGCGTCGACTTCCATGCCAGGCACGGCGATGTGACCATGGTCATGGGTCCCTCGGGCTCGGGCAAGTCGACGCTGATTGCGGCGCTGTCAGGCCTGTTGAAACCCGATGAAGGCCAGGTCAGCGCTCTGGGCGAGGACCTATGGAGCCGAGGCGCCAGTCGCATCGACCGCTTCCGGCTCGATCATTGCGGCTTCATCTTTCAGGGCTTCAACCTTTTTCCAGCTCTGACCGCGC
>JAYTXV010000159.1:0-16464 GCA_043742805.1 Caulobacteraceae bacterium
GGCGGAGAATGACCGATTCAATCGCCTGGTTCTGGAGCTCGGCATTCACTGGCGCGACGCCGCCCTGATCCGCGCCCTGGCGCTTTATCGTGGCCAATCGGGACTGGATCCCAGCCAGGCGGTTCAGGAGGCGGCGTTGGCGGCCTATCCGGAGCTGGCGGCGCTGTTCCTGCGCCTGTTCGCCGCGCGTTTCGATCCGGCGACCAAAGCCAGTCTGGAGACCCGCGCCGCCGCCGCGGTCGCGCTGGGCGGTGAGATCGAGGCGGCCCTGATGGCGGTGGAAAGCCTCGACCACGACCGGGTGCTGCGGCGCATGGCGGCGCTGATCCAGGCCCTGACCCGCACCAACTTCTACCAGCCGGACGAGGACGGCGCCGCCAAGCCCTACATCAGTTTCAAGATCGCCAGCCGCGAGCTGATCGACCTGCCGTCGCCCAAACCCTATCGCGAAATCTTCGTGGCCTCGCCTGCCGTGGAGGGCGCGCATCTGCGGTTCGGCCCCGTGGCCCGGGGCGGCCTGCGCTGGTCCGACCGTCCGGGCGACTTCCGCACCGAGGTTCTGGGTCTGGTGAAGGCTCAGCAGGTCAAGAACGCCGTGATCGTGCCGGTCGGCTCGAAGGGCTGCTTTTATCCCAAACAGCTGCCCCGGGGCGGCTCGCCGTCGGAAATCCGCTCCGCCGCCATCGAAGCCTACCGCACCTTTCTGCGCGGCCTTCTCGACCTCACCGATAATATCGGCGCCGACGGGGCCGTGATCCCGCCCCCCGCCGTCGTGGTTCACGATGACGAGGATCCGTATCTGGTCGTCGCCGCCGATAAGGGCACCGCGACTTTCTCGGACATCGCCAACGGGGTGGCGGCCGACTATGGCTTCTGGCTGGGCGACGCCTTCGCTTCCGGCGGCTCGGCCGGCTACGACCACAAGGCCATGGCCATCACCGCTAGGGGCGCCTGGGAATCGGTCAAGCGGCATTTCCGTGAGCTTGGCAAGGATATCCAGACCGAGATTTTCACCGTTATCGGCGTCGGCGACATGTCCGGCGACGTGTTCGGCAACGGCATGCTGCTCTCGAAGGCCATCCGGCTGCGCGTCGCCTTCGACCACCGCCACATCTTTGTCGATCCCGATCCGGACCCAGAAGTCAGCTGGGCTGAGCGCAAGCGCCTGTTCGACCTGCCGACCTCTTCCTGGGACCTTTACGACCGGGGCCTGATGTCGCCCGGCGGCGGCGTCTGGCCGCGCACCCTGAAGTCGATACCGGTCAGCGAGGCGATGCGCACGCTTCTGGACCTTACGGTTGAAGCCGTCTCGCCGGTCGAATTGATTGTCGCCATTCTCAAAAGCCGCGCCGAGCTTCTCTACCTCGGCGGCATCGGCGGCTACGTGAAGTCCACCGGCGAATCCAACGCCGACGTCGGCGACAAAGCCAATGACGCGGTGCGGGTCAACGGCCGCGAATTGCGGGTCAAGGTGGTGGCGGAGGGGGCCAATCTGGGCCTGACCCAGGCCGGCCGTATCGAATTCGCCCTGGTCGGCGGGCGGATCAACACCGACGCCATCGACAATTCCGCCGGGGTCGACACCTCCGACCACGAGGTGAACATCAAGATCCTTACCGGCATGGCGATCCGCTCGGGCGCGTTGGCGTCGGGCGAGCGCGACGCCCTGCTGGCCTCGATGACCGACGACATCGCGGCTCACGTGCTGGCGCACAACTACGACCAGACCCTGCAGCTGTCGCTGCAGGAGGCTACGGCCGTGGCCGATCTGGACGCTCAGGCTCGTTTCATGACCGCACTGGAAACCCGGGGCCGCCTGAACCGCGCCCTGGAGGGTCTGCCCTCCGCCGTCGCACTGGCCGAGCGGGCGATGAGCGGCAAGGGATTGACCCGGCCGGAGCGGGCGGTGTTGCTGGCTTACGGCAAGCTGGCGCTGTTCGACCAGCTGATCGCCTCGTCAGCCCCGGACGACGCCTATTTCGAGACGACCCTGCGCCAGTACTTTCCGGCGCGGCTGGGCCGGTTCGAGGATGAGATGCGCCGCCACAGGCTAAGGCGCGAGATCATCGCCACGGTCGTCGACAACGACATCGTCAACCTGTGCGGTCCGACTTTCGCCGGCCGGCTGATGGCGGGAACCGGCTGCGACGCCGCCGGCGTGGCTGTCGCCTTCGAGGCGGCCCGCCAGACCCTGCGTTTTGGCGAGGACTGGGCGCGCGTCTGTGAGCTCGATGGCGGCGTTCCCGCGGCGGCTCAGCTGGCGCTGCAGGGCGAATTGGTCCGGGTGCTGCGTGGCCAGACTTTTTGGCTCGCCCGCCGGACGATCCGGGGGACAAGCGGCGTCCAGGGCCTGATCGACCGCTACCAACCGGCAGTGGACGTGCTGCGCGATCTGGTCCCGGCGGTTCTCTCGCCCTTCGAACGCAAGGCGGCGGTGCGCCGAGCGGGGGCCTGGATCAAGCTTGGAGCGCCCAAGAACCTGGCCCATTCGGTGGGCCTGATGCGCCCGCTGACCTACGCCGCCGATCTCGGCGATCTGGCGGCGGCGGCTCACTGGCCGCTGGCCAACGCAGCTCATGTCTACCACCGGGTAGCAGGTCAGTTCGGCTTCGATCGTCTCCGGTCCGCCGCCGCCACCGCCCACTCGACCAGCGATCCCTATGAGCGTATGGCCGTGCGACGCCTGATCGAGGATATCCTGGCCGAACAGGCGTCGCTCTCGGCGGTGGTGATCGCTTTCGCCGGCGCGCCGGCTAGTCCCGACGATCCCGGCCGCGACGTCGCCGCCGTTTCCGCCTGGGCGGCGGCCCGGGCCGGAGCGGTCAAGGCCGCCCGCGACACCCTGGCCCAGATCGAGGCTGCTCCCGGAGGCTGGACCTTCGCCAAACTCACCATCGCCAACGCCGCGCTGAGGGAACTGGCGGCGGCTTGATCGGCGCTTGAAGCTTTTTTTCTAAGCCGCGGCCACCGAGCCGCCATCGCAGGCGATGGTCTGGCCGACCACATATTGGCCGGCGCGGGAGCTGAGGAAGATGGCCAGGCCGGCGATGTCCTGGGGCGTACCCACCCGGCCGCTGGGATTGCCGCGACCCACCCGGTCCCAGTCGGTGTTGTCGACATCGCCGCCGCCGCCGACCCCGGTCGACAGCATCCAGGTCGGGAAGGGACCCGGCGCGATGGCGTTGAAGATGATGTGCTCCTTGGTCAGGTGGGCGGCCATGAAACGGGTCAGATGGTGCACGGCCGCCTTGGAGGCGCCGTAGGAGAAGGTGTCGAAGGCGGCGGTCTTGAGGCCGTCGATCGAGCCAATATTGATCACCCGGGCCGGGCTTTGTGCGCTGGCGGCGGCGCGCAGCAGCGGCATCAGCTTCTGGGTCAGGAAGAACACCCCCTTGACGTTGGTGTCCATCACCTTGTCCCAGCCGATTTCCGGGAACGCTTCAAGCTTGGCGCCCCAGGAGACGCCGGCGTTGTTGATCAAAATGTCCAGTTTCGGCTCAAGTTCGGCCATCCGGGAAGCTAGGCTCTCCACCCCGGCGAGCTGGGAGAGATCGGCGGGCAGGGAGATGCAGTCGCCGCCGTAGGTTTCCGCCAGCCGCCTGGCGGTCTCATCGCAAACTGCTGCCTTGCGCGATGAGATATAGACCTTGGCGCCCTTGGCGAGGAATCCGGCGGCGATCATTTCGCCGATCCCGCGTGATCCGCCGGTGACCAGGGCGACCTTGCCCTTGATTGAAAACAGATCGTCAAAGGTGGTGTCGGTCATGGCGCGCTTCCCTGGGTGATGATTTGGCGTCACCTATCCCCGGGGCCGGCGCTTTTGTAAATCAGGCCGCCGTTTGATCGGTCGGAAAGTCAGTGGCGGAACACGCGCACGCCGGTGAAGGCCATGGCGATGCCGGCGGCGTCGGCGGCGGCGATTACCTCGTCGTCGCGGATCGAACCGCCCGGCTGGATCACCGCCGTGGCGCCGGCCTCCACCGCCTGCAGCAGGCCATCGGCGAAGGGGAAGAAGGCGTCGGAAGCGCAGGCCGAGCCGTGGGCCAAGGACTGGGGCAGACCTGCGGTCTCCGCCGCCTCGCCGGCCCGCAGCGCCGCGATCCGGGCCGAGTCCCTGCGGTTCATCTGGCCGGCCCCGACCCCGGCGGTCTGGCCGTTTTTGGCGAACACGATGGCGTTGGATTTCACATGCTTGGCGACGGTGAAGGCGAACAGCATGTCCCGAAGTTCCGCCTCGGTCGGCGTGCGCTTGGTGACGATCTTCAGGTCGGCGGCGGTGAGGCGGGCGTCGTCGCGTCCCTGCACCAGGAAGCCACCGGCCACGCTCTTGAACGTTTCCCCTGTTGAGGCTGGATCGGGGAGGGCGCCGGTCAGCAGCAGCCGCAGGTCCTTGCGCCGCTTGAAGACGGCGATGGCGTCGTCGTCGGCGTCCGGCGCGATCACCACCTCGGTGAAGATCTTGACGATCTCTCGCGCCGCCGCCACGTCGAGGCGCCGGTTCAAGGCGACGACGCCCCCGAAGGCGGACACCGGATCGCACTCGAGCGCGCGCAGATAGGCGCTTTTCAGATCCCCGCCCAGCGCCACGCCGCAGGGGTTGGCGTGCTTGATGATGGCCACGGCCGCGCTGGCGGCGGGGTCGAACTCAGCGACCAGTTCCACCGCCGCGTCGGTGTCGTTGATGTTGTTGTAGCTCAGTGCCTTGCCCTGGATCTGGCGGGCGGTTGCGACGCCGGGCCGCGGGCTGGGGAACACATACATGGCGGCGGCCTGATGGGGGTTTTCCCCGTAGCGCATGGTCTGTCTAAGCTGGCCGCCGAAGGCCTTGCGGGCCGGCCAAGGAGCGTTTTCCACCCCGCCGTTCTGGCTGGCGAACCAGATGGCGATGGCCTCGTCATAGGCGGCGGTGCGGGCGAAGGCGCGGGCCGCCAGCGCGCGGCGCAGCGACAACGGCGTGGCGCCAGCATTCGCTTTTAGCGAGGCGAGCACCTCCGCCACATCTTCCGGCGCGGTGCAGACGGCCACGTAGGCATGGTTCTTAGCCGCCGAGCGGATCATCGCCGGGCCGCCGATGTCGATGTTCTCGACACAGGTGTCGAAGTCACCGCCGCCGGCCACCGTGGCCTCGAACGGATAGAGGTTCACATACAGCAGTTCGATTCCGACGATGCCGTGGGTTTCCATGGCCGCCGCGTGGTCCGGCGCCGCGCGCACGCCCAACAGGGCGCCGTGCACGGCGGGGTGCAGGGTCTTGACCCGCCCGTCCATCATCTCCGGATAGCCGGTGACATCGGCCACGTCGGTCACCGGCAAGCCGGCGGCGGCGATGGCGGCGCGGGTGCCGCCGGTGGACAGGATTTGAACGCCCAGGGCGATCAGGGCGCGGGCGGTGTCGATCAGGCCGGTCTTGTCGGAAACCGAAATCAGCGCCCGGCGGATTTGCGACAGGTCGGGTGCGGCGGGAAAGGTGGGCGTGGCCATGGGGGCTCCTTGGATCAATGGGGGCGCCCAGGCGTGCGGCATGACGAGGTATCGTCGCCGCGCTTCCCGGTGGTCATCCACCTCAATCGCCAGTCACGCGGTAGCGGGAAAATAGAGCCGGGGCGAGTGGAGTCAATGCCGCCGGAATCTGGCGATGAAGAAGCCGTCCAGCCCACCGTCGGCATGATGTGGCAGGATGCGCAGCCAGCCTTCCGGGGCGAGACTGAGCGCGGGCGAGCCGCCTTCGTCGGGCTCGATCGGTTCCAACGCGAAATCCGGATTGGCCGAAAGAAAGCCTCGGACCTGAGCTTCGCCTTCCTCGGGTTCCAGAGAGCAGACGCTGTAGACCATCCGTCCGCCGGGCCGAACGCGCCCTGCCGCCGCCGCCAGCAGGCGGGACTGCAGCTGGACGAGAGCGGGGATGTCACTGGGCCTGGCGTTCCACAGCACGTCGGGATGACGGCGAAACGTACCGGTGGCCGAGCAGGGCGCATCCAGCAGAACCGCGTCGAACAGCCGCCCGTCGGTCCAGGCGGTGGCGTCGGCCGTGACGGTTTCGGCGGAGAGGCCGGTGCGCGCCAGGCCGGCGGCGACCCGGCGCAGACGCCCGGACGACTGGTCCAGGGCCGTGACGCTGGCGCCGGCGCTGGCCAACTGCAGGGTCTTGCCGCCGGGCGCGGCGCACAGGTCGAGGACGGTTTCGCCCGGCTTGGCCAGCAGCAGGCGCGCGGGGATGGCGGCCGCCCGATCCTGCACCCACCAGCGGCCCTCGTCATAGCCCGGCCAGCCAGCCACGTCGCCGCGCCGGATCAGACGCAGGGAGCCTCCGGGCAGGACTTCCGCCTCCAGGGTTTCGGCTATGTCGGTGTCGGTCGGATCGCGCCGCGTCAGGTCGGTGGCGGGCTCCAGGGCGATCTGGGCGGCGATGGCCAGGGCCTCGGCGTCGCCGAATGCGGCCCGCCAGCGCGCCAGCAGCCATGGCGGGGCCAGATATTCCGGGGCTTCATCCGGTGCGGCCCCTCGCAAGACCCCCCGCAGCACGGCGTTGACCAGCCCGCGAAGGGGCTTGGGCGCCAGGCTGACGGTGGTGTCCACCGCAGCGAAGGCCGGGGTGTCGAGCCACAGGGCCTGGGCCAGGCCAAGCCGCAGCAGGTCCCGGGTCGGAGCCGGCGGTTCGCGCTTGAGTTTGCCGTCAAGCGCCCGGTCGATAGGCCCAAGGCGGCGAAGCGTGGCCATGACCACGGCGCGGGCGAAGCCGCGATCCTGAGGCGAGAGGGCCATATAGCGGCCGTGGCCCAAGGCCTCTTCCAGGCCGCCGCGACGGCCAAGGGCGGCCTGGAGCAGGGCCAGGGCCGCCTCTCGGGCGAGAAGCGCCGTGGCCGGCGTGTTTAAAAGTGGTTCGTTCACGTTCCGATCCGTGCTCTGTTCCGGCCCGCGCGGCAAGAGCGCCGATTGACGTGGCGCCAACGGTCCGTCGGCATTAAGTGAGCGGTCATGGAAGACTCAATCCCCCCCAACGCCGCGCCCGGTAAGGCGCTTGACCCCGCCGCTCGCCGCGCCCTTGAGGAGGCGGCCGAGCGCAGGGCCGGGAAAGAAGCAGCTTTTCAGGTCTCGCTTGAGCGTGGCGGTCCGGCCGGGCCGGACCCCACGCGTTATGGCGATTGGGAGCTCAAGGGCCTAGCCATCGACTTCTAGGCTGCGTCGCCAGGCCTCGGGATTTCGGCTAAGCCACGGCGATGTCGCTGACCGAATTCGCCATTAATTTCTTCGTCGCCCTGTTCGCGCTGATCGACCCGGTGGGCAACGTGCCGCTGTTCGCGGCGGCGACGGTCGGGGGCACGGCAGCAGGCCGGCGGCTGACCGCGTTGTATATCGCGGTATTCGCCTTCCTGTTCCTCGGCGCGTTCTATCTGACCGGCCTGGCGATCCTGCAGTTCTTCGGCATCTCCATGGCCGCCTTCCGCATCGCCGGCGGCATCCTGTTGCTGTTGCTAGGTCTGGATATGGCGCGCGGGGATCTCTTGCATTCCATGGCGGATGCAGGTGTCGAGACGGCGCAACTTTCGACCCGGGCCTACGCCAAGGCGCGGTTCGAAGGCCTGATCGTGCCCTTCGGCATTCCGCTGCTGATCGGACCGGGCGCGATCGGCTCGGCGGTGATCTACGCCGAGGAGGCGCGTGCGTTCGGAGCCGCGGGAACGGCCGTGGGCCTTGGCGTGATCGCCGCAGTTTGCGCGCTGATCGTGGCGGCCTTTTGGTTCACCAATCTGATCTCCCGGGCGCTGGGCAAGATCGGCATGGTAATCGTGGTCAGGGTTCTGGGCCTGATCCTCTGCGCCATGGCCATTCAATTCATGCTGACGGGCCTGGCCAGTTCGACGATCAATCTGGTCCGCCGCGATACCGCGACGCCTTATCAGCAGCATGACCGCCCGGCCGACACCCGTGGAACGGCTGGCGCGTCTTCGCGTTCGAAGTAGGCAAAAAACGGCGATCGGCGCGAACAGTCGGAATCTTACCCGCACACGCAAACAGCCGCATTGAAAGAGACCCTGTTCGGGTGTACCGCGCCCGACCAATGGCCTATCAACGTAGGACATCGCGGCAGACCTCGCGCTGGTCCTGGAGAGTCGCATTTGGGCGCCTACGTCCCAGTAGAGCCGAATAGTTCCGAGGCGCCGGCCAATGCAGCTGGCAAGCTCGACACGGGTGAGGTCGGCGCTATCTCGGACAACAGCCGTGGATTCGCCGCCTTGGCGCTCGGCTCCGTGGGCGTGGTGTTCGGCGACATTGCCACCAGCCCGCTCTACGCGCTGCGCGAAGCCCTGGCTCACTCTCGCCCGGTCGGACCGCCGCATATTGCCGTTCTGGGGGTGGTGTCTCTGATCCTCTGGACCCTGACTCTGGTCGTGACGATCAAATATATCTTCTTTCTGATGCGGGCCGACAACAAGGGCGAGGGTGGCCCGGTGGCTCTGATGGCCTTGGCGCAGCGCGCCCTGGGGCGACCCTCGGGAGGGTTGTTCATGCTGGGGATCGTCGGGGTTTCGTTGTTTTATGGCGACGGCATCATCACACCGGCGTTCTCGGTGCTCTCGGCGGTGGAGGGCCTCAAGGACGCGCCTCACCTGGGCCTGGCGCCTTATGTCCTGCCGATCGCGGCGGGCATTCTGGTGGCGCTGTTCATCGTTCAGGCGCGTGGCACCCGCAGCGTGGCCGCCCTGTTCGGTCCAGTGATGACCCTGTGGCTGCTGACCCTCGCGGCGCTGGGCATAATGCACGTCAAGGATGACCTGTCGGTCCTGCGCGCTTTCAATCCCTATTGGGCGATCCGTTTTCTGGTTGAGAACGGATTCGTGGGCTTTGTGATCCTGGGCAGCGTGTTCCTGGCCGTGACGGGGGCGGAAGCGCTCTACGCCGATATGGGGCACTTCGGAAAAAAACCGATCCGGGCGGCCTGGTTCGGCCTGGTCTTTCCCTGCCTGGCCCTGAACTATCTGGGTCAAGGCGCGCTGGTGCTGCATCACGGCCACGCCCGGATGAATCCGTTTTTCGAAATGGTGCCCCACTTCGCCTATTGGCCGGTCCTGATCCTGGCCACGGCGGCGGCGGTGATCGCCAGCCAGGCGGTGATCTCCGGGGCGTTCTCCATGACCCGCCAAGCGGTTCAGCTGGGCTTGCTGCCACGCATCGATATCAAACGCACCTCCGAGACCCAGTCCGGCCAGATCTTCGTGCCGGCCGTCAACGGCATCATGATTGTCGGCGTGCTGGTGCTGCTGGTGGTGTTCCAAAGTTCGCACCGCCTGGCTTCGGCCTACGGCGTGGCGGTGACCGGAACCATGTTCATCAGCACCTTGCTGGCCTTTGTGGTGGCGCGCCACATGTGGCGCTGGAACGGCTTTCAGCTCGCCGCGCTTTTCATCCCGACCTTGTCGCTGGATTCGGTGTTCCTGGCCTCCAACCTGCTGAAGATCGCCGACGGCGCCTGGCTGCCGCTGGCGTGCGGGGCCGGGTCGGTGATCGTGATGTGGACATGGTCGCGGGGTGTCAGGATTCTCACCGACAAGACCCGCGCCGACAGCGTGCCGCTGACCGATTTGTGCGCGATGCTCGCCAAGCGCCCGCCCTTCCGCACCGCCGGCACTGCCATGTTCCTGACCGCCAATCCGGATCTCGCGCCGGTCGCCCTGATGCATAACCTCAAGCACAACAAGGTGTTGCACACGCGCAATGTCATCCTGACCATCGAGACCGCCGAGACGCCTAGGGTCAAGGAAATCGACCGGGTGCGGATCGAACCGATCAACGGAGACTTCAAGCGGGTGATCCTCACCTACGGCTTCATGGAAAGCCCCAATGTGCCCAAAAGCCTGACCAAGTGCCGGGCGCTGGGACTGAAGTTCGACATCATGTCGACCAGCTTCTTCATGGGCCGCCGGTCGATTTTGCCCGACGCCCGCTCGGGCATGCCCTTATGGCAGGATCATCTGTTCATCTTCCTGATGAAAAACGCCGCCAACCCCACCGACTTCTTCAAGATCCCCCCAGGCCGCGCGGTCGAGCTGGGGACTCAGGTGACGGTTTGAGGGACTTGGTTAGGGATGTCGGCGATTGTGTCGTACGGCCAACCTGGGGTCCTCATCCCGGCTCGGACTTCCCCGGACGGGGCAACAAACACCGCGCCGCAAGGGCCCGGGTAATTACAAAGCTGCCTGCATCGGCGTGATAGGCAGGCATTTGCAATCAATTTGAACTGGCATCCCGTGCGATGCGCCACAAACATCTACCTTCCAAACAGCACCTCCGCAGGTCCCGCCGCCGAAGCCCTGAAGGCGATCCGAGCCGGCCGTCGAGCGGCTGTGCGCCGACCTGCAAATCACCCCCGGCTTGCCCCCCAGCCGCAGGCCCAGCAACGCCGACGACTGTCCTGCATCCTCGGCTCCCAACGCCAGGTCCTATCGCCTAGAGTGATCCGCCCCACGATGGCGTGATCGCCGGTAAGAGCGTATCTTCCACCGCTTTCCAGGAAAGCAGAATCTCCATGGCGTTCGGACTCTTCACCCTCGCCGCCCTGTTCCTGGCGCTGTTCCTAGCCGTGTCGGCGATCAAGATCGTGCCCCAGGGCTATGAGTTCACCGTCGAGCGGTTCGGCCGCTACACCCGCACGCTGAAGCCCGGCATCACCATCCTGATGCCGTTCATGGAGGCCATCGGCCGCAAGGTCAGCGTGATGGAGCAGGTGCTCGACGTGCCGCGCCAGGAGGTGATCACCAAGGACAACGTCACCGTACAGGTGGACGCCATCGTGTTCATCCAGGTGATGGACGTGGCCGCCGCCGCCTATCGAGTGGACAATCTGAACTTCGCCATCGGCCAGCTGACCATGACCAATCTGCGCACCGTGGTCGGCTCGATGGAGCTCGACGAGGTGCTGTCCCAGCGCGACCAGATCAACACCCGCCTGCTGACAGTAATCGACGAGGCCACGGGCCCCTGGGGCGTCAAGGTGGCGCGCATCGAAATCAAGGACCTGCAGCCGCCGCCCGACATCACCAACGCCATGGCTCGTCAGATGAAGGCCGAGCGCGAAAAGCGCGCGGTAATCACCGAGGCCGAGGGCGAGAAACAGGCGGCCGTCACCCGGGCCGAGGGGGCTAAGCTGTCGGCTATCCTGCAGGCCGAGGGCCGCCGCGAGGCCGCCTACCGCGACGCCGAGGCGCGGGAACGCTCAGCCGAGGCGGAGGCCGCCGCCACCAAGGTGGTGTCCGACGCCATCGAGGCGGGCAGCGTCAACGCCCTGAACTATTTCGTCGCCCAGAAATATGTCGAGGCGTTCGCCAAGCTGGCCGATTCGCCCCAGCAGCGCACGGTGATCGTACCTACCGACATGGCCGGCATTGCCGGCTCGATTGCCGGCATCACCGAACTGGTCAACGCAGCCCGCGCCGAGTCGGCGGCGGCGGCGGCGGCGCCGCGGCGCGCGGCGGTCCCGACCTTCGCCCCGCCCTCGCCCTTTCCACCCCCAGCGCCTCCGTCCGGAGCCTAAGGCCGATGGCGGCTTTCATTGATCTGTTCGCTACTCACATCCTGCTGGACTGGCTCGCCGTCGGGGCGATTTTTCTGTGCGTCGAGCTGGTGTCGGGGTCGGGCTGGCTGCTGTGGCCGGCGGGTTCGGCGGTGGCGGTGGGGTTGATCTCTCTGGCCGGCCGGTTGGACCTGACGGCGCAGGCGGCAATTTTCGCCCTCCTGACGATCGTCAGCACCTATCTGGGCCGCCGCTTCATCAATCGACCAGGCCAGTCCGACCACGATCCCAACGATCCCCATGCGCGGTTGATCGGCCGCGCCGGCCGGGCGGCTACCGCCTTCGACGGTGGGCTCGGCCGGGTGTTCGTCGACGGCAAGGAATGGGCGGCCGAACTGGACGGCGCCGACCCCGTGGGCATCGGCGCGCGGATCGAGGTTATCGCCTTGATGGGCGGCGCGCGGTTGAAGGTGCGAGCGGCCTGATCTAAAGCGCCTTTCTCCCTGAAGTTCGAGAACCCGCATGTCAATCCAATCCGCTCCCAAAAAGGTCGTGCTTGCCTATAGCGGCGGCCTCGACACCTCGATCATACTCAAATGGCTGGAGCAGACCTACGGCTGCGAGGTGGTGACCTTCACCGCCGACCTGGGCCAGGGCGAGGAGCTGGGCCCGGCCCGGGAGAAGGCTCTGCTGCTGGGCGTCAAGCCCGAGAACATCTTCATCGAGGACCTGCGCGAGACCTTCGTCCGCGACTACGTGTTTCCGATGTTCCGGGCCAACGCCGTCTATGAGGGTCAGTATCTGCTCGGCACCTCGATCGCTCGGCCGCTGATCGCCAAGACCCAGATCGATATCGCCCGCAAGGTCGGAGCCGACGCGGTTTCCCACGGCTCGACCGGCAAGGGCAACGATCAGGTCCGCTACGAGGTGGCCTACTATGCGCTGGAGCCGGATATCCGGGTGATCGCCCCTTGGCGGGAATGGGACTTCAAGAGCCGCGAGGCGCTGCTGGCCTTCGCCGAAGCCCATCAGATTCCGATCGCCAAGGACAAGCGCGGCGAGGCGCCGTTCAGCGTCGACGCCAACCTGCTGCACTCATCGTCCGAGGGCAAGGTTCTTGAGGACCCCGACGTCGAGGCGCCGGAGTTCGTCCACATGCGCACCATCTCGCCGGAGGACGCGCCCGATAAGCCCACTGTCTTCACGATGGATTTCGAACGCGGCGATCCGATAGCCATCGACGGCGAGGCGTTATTGCCGGCCGATCTGCTGACCAGGCTGAATCAGCTGGGCCATGACAACGGCGTCGGGCGCCTCGATCTGGTTGAGAACCGCTACGTCGGCATGAAGTCGCGCGGGGTCTACGAGACGCCGGGCGGCACGATCCTGCTGACCGCCCATCGGGGGATTGAATCCATCACCCTCGACCGGGGGGCCATGCACCTCAAAGACGAACTGATGCCGAAATACGCCGAGCTGGTCTACAATGGCTTCTGGTTCTCGCCCGAGCGAGAGATGCTTCAGGCCGCCATCGACCATTCGCAGGCCAAGGTCACCGGCCGGGTGCGGATCAAGCTCTATAAGGGCAATGTGAGCATCATCGGCCGTTCCAGCCCCTTTTCTTTGTATGATCAGGATCTTGTCACCTTCGAGGAAGGCCAAACCGCCTACGATCACCACGACGCCGGCGGTTTCATCAAGCTTAACGCCCTGCGACTCAGGGTATTGGCCAAGCGGGACGCGCGGGGAAGCTAGGCGACCCTTTCGTAGTTCAGCCCCCGGGCCAGCCAGCAACCCACCGTGACGCCGGTGACACCGCCGCCGGCGTCGCGCCGGAAGGCCAGGGTCCAGTCGCCGGGTGGGGTGTGGTCGAGGGCGCGTGGGCAGGGCAGGGCCCAGACATCGGCTCCCACGGGGTCGAGCAACTCCATGCGGCCCCGGCCGAGAAACCCCGAGAACGCGCCGTAGAGAGCGCCGCCGGCGTCGGTCACGGTCACTTCGGCGGCCAGTTCCTCGCAGCGATAGCGGCCCGCCACACCGGCGGCGCCGGCCGGTTCGGCAAGTGGCGCGAGGCGCGAGGCGGCGTTGTCGCCTGGGCGCTGCATCAACAGGCCGGCTTCCCCCCAGCTCAGTCGCGGCGCGCCGTCGCCGCCGGCCGAACCGTCGAGCTTCAGATCAAGGATTTCCGCCGAATGCCCAAACCGCAGTCGCACCGATCCCGGCAAGGGTGTGTCGATACGCGCCGATAGCCCCGTTTCGGGCTCCATATAGGATCCGGCCCAGCTGGGTTGGGCCAGCGTGGTGTCGGGCTTTGGCGGCGTCTCGCCAAGCGCCGCGGCGAGCAGTTCGGCGGCTGCTCCGCCAGCGTTCGATAGATGATTGAACATCACCACCACCGATAGCCGTTCGGCGGGAACATGCAGGCGATGACTGCGCCAGCCACGCAAGGCGCCGCCGTGGCCGGTCCCCGCCCGTCCGAAAGCGGTCGACCGGCCGAGTCCGAAACCATAGCCGGCGATGTTCCCGTCGGCGAAGGCGACCGGCGCCGACAGGCGGCTGTAGACGGCGCCCTGATCATCGCGCGTGGCGTCGATATGGCGCTCCCAGGCGATCATGTCGTCCAGACTGGCGCCTATTCCGGCGTCGCCGGTCCACAAGATGTTGTTCTCGGCGGCCCGGAAGCCTCCGGCCTGACTCCCCTCATAGCCCTCGGTGCCGTCGGGCATGGCGCGGGTGTCGGCGGCCAGGAAGGCGGTCTCCATGCCCGCCGGCTCGAAAATTCGGCGGCGAAGTAGATCCGAGAAACCTGTGTCCAGCCGATCCTGGACGATATCCGACAGCAGCCGGAAGTTCTGGTTGACGTAGGAAAACCGGCTTCCCGGCGTGAAGTGCAGGGATCGGGTGTCGGCGATCAGCCTCTGGGCCTCATGGTCGCCGAACGGCGCCTCGGCCGGCGAACCCACCAGCATCGCCACCGCCCAATAGTCGCGCAGCCCCGACTGGTTATGACACAGCTGCGCCGCGCTGGGGGCCGGTCCTTGTAACAAAGGCAGGCGATGGCGGATGTCGCCGTCCAGGACCGAAAGGTCCGGAAACGCGTCGAGCGCCACGCCGCAGGTGAATTGCTTGGTGATCGAACACATCCGAAACAGGGTGCGCGGCGTGAAGGTGATGCGCCGCTCGGCGTTGGCGTAACCCCAGGCGTGGCGAACCAGCACCTCGTTATCCTTGATGACCGCTAGCGCCCCTCCTGGACCCGCATAGGCGCGAGGGATGGACTGAACGGCGCGGTCCAGGCGGGAGGAATCGATTCTGGTCATGGCGTTCAGTCTCGCTTCCCGCGGCGGCGGCGGCAAGCCAGCCTTCAAACACGCCGCCGCAGTGTTCCATGTTTCACATTCCATGGTTCAGGGCGGCAGTGGCGCGGGACCCCGGCTCAAGGCTCTCGAGAGTGACAAGCGAAGCACCCAATCGCCGCCAAGGGCGACCCAGGAGGGACCGACGTCTCGCGCCAGAGGTGCTCTGAGGTGTTCGGGAACCGAACTTTCCAGTGCGATGGGATTGGGCGCCGCGACTTCGAGTGGATATGCACGGGATCGGCCGTCAATTCGCCGATCCTGTGAAAGACGATCAGGGTCGCCGCCGGTGTTCGGCCCATATCCAGATTCGCGAGGAAGCCCGCCACGTCACCGCCTTCGCCAAATACATCAAGGCCCGATGGGGCCGGTCCGTGGAATGCGGCGCGGTGCTGAAGAACCTGCTGGTCTCTCCCAGCAACAGCGCGACCTCTACGAGGAGTTCGGCCTCGAACCCAACATCGTCCTGGCCGAGATTCAGAAACTGGCCACCGACGAAGCGCGCTGAGAGGACAGAAAGGAAGCCACCAATATCTTCCGCGTCCTGATCAAGAGACTGCTCAACGCCGGGTCACCTTGCTGGCGGTGGAATAGCGTCTTTCGACATTCACGGCTCGACTCGCGACGCCCCATCGGTTCACTTGGCGGTGGGTTTGCGTTGTCGCGCCTCTTCATCCACGGTTCAGGTGGGGGGCGCCAGGAAGGGGCCGGAAAGACCCCCGGAGGCTGCATGCCCGACTCTCATACCCACTCGCCCTCGCCCGCCCACTGGCCCGCGATCCTGACCGCCGGCTTTTTGGCGGGGCTCGCTCTGTTGTACACGGGCATGGCGTTCGCCAGAACCTCGGCGCCGACTCCATCAAAGCCGGTCTCAATGGAGGTTTACGCCGGTCGCTGGTATGAGATCGCCCGCACTCCCAACACCATGCAAAAGGACTGTCAGGGGCCGACCACTGACTTTCATGACCGTGGGAGCGCGGGCTTAACGGTCATCGAGACCTGCCATCGCGGCTCGGCCCAGGGTGTCGTCAAGATCGTCACGGCCAAGGCGCGGATCATAGCGCCGGGTGACAACACCCGCTTTCGCCTGAGCTATCTGGGCGGGTTGATCCACCAGGACTATTGGATCCTCGACCACGCCGACGACAACGGATGGCTGCTGATGGGCACGCCCGGCGGAAACTATGTCTGGCTGCTGTCCAGGCGACCAGCGCTGCCCAACGCCACCCTGGCGGCGGCCGTGGGGCGGGCTGGGGTGCTGGGATATCCCCCGTCGCGGCTGATCTACCCGGCTCAAACGGGCGGTTGACCGCGAACACAGAGTGAACATGATGTGGTGATGCAGTCGGTCACTCTCATCTTCAGTCGCCCCACCGTCACCACCGCCGTCACGCGCGGCGCGGCGCGGTTGTTCGTGGCGCTCGGCTATGCGCCGTTGCTGGAGGTTGGTCTGCCCAATGGCCGCCGGGCCGATATCATGGCGATCGGTCCGCGCGGGCAGATCGCGGTGGCCGAAGTCAAATCCGGCCTTGATGATTTTCGCAGCGACCAGAAATGGGGCGAGTATCTGGCCTTCTGCGACAGCTTCTTCTTCGCGGT
>JAYTXV010000160.1:0-9686 GCA_043742805.1 Caulobacteraceae bacterium
AGGTGATCGGTATCAGCAGAATCAGGGTTTCCCAGGTTTGAGGAACCAGCGGCATCAGTATGGCGAGGGGACCCAGGACGGCGACGCTGAGCAGAACCAGGCGCATGGTGGCGTTACTGTCGCCGCGCGCCTGCAGGCCAGCGGCGATACGGCCTGAGATCACGCTGCCGCTCAGGCCCATAACCAGGGCCATGATTCCAAATTCCAGGCCGGCTTGGGCGTGGTTCATTCCGCGCTCGCGCACCAGGAATTCAACCACCCAGAAGAACAGGCCCCAACCCTGGATGGACAGGGCGATGAAGGCGATGAAATGCAGGGTTAAAAACCGACGGCGGCCGGTCAGGAAAGCCGCGATCTGGACGAGCGACAGCGGTCGGCGCTGTTCGCCCGCGGCGAGGCCACGGCGCGGGGGCTCCCGGAGGGTGAAGCGGCCGATCAGGGCCAGAACGAGGCCCGGGATCCCGAGAAGCAGGAAAATGGCCTGCCAGGTATTCACCCGGCCCAGGACGGGCAGGACCAAGGGACCGGTAGACTCGAAGTGCTGCACCAACTGGCCCCCGACGATATTGGCAAAGCCGACGCCGATGAAGGGCGCGGCGGTGATCAGGCCGATGGCGATGGGCAGGGTGCGTTTGGGGAACAGGTCGGACAGCATCGAATAGGAGGCCGGCGCCAGGGCCGATTCGCCGACGCCGACGCCCATGCGGGCGAGGAACAGACTGACAAAATTATGGGTCAGGCCGCAGGTCGCCGTCATCAGGCTCCACAGCACCATGCCACCGGTCACGACCAGCCGGCGTGACCAACGGTCGGCCAGCCAGGCGGCGGGTAGCGTGGCGACGGTATAGAGCAGGGTAAACGCGAGCCCGCCGAGAAGGCCCACCTGGGAGTCGTCGATCGCCAAATCCCGTTTGATCGGGCCGATCATCAACGCCAGGATCTGACGATCCACAGTCGACAGGCTGGCGGCGATGGTCAGGAAGGTCACCGCATACCAGGCGACGAAGCCCGCGCCGACGCCAGCGCGCGAATCCCGAGGACTCGTCCGAGGCGCGGCGCCTGCTGTTTTTTGGCCCTGCGGCTCCCCCATCGGGGACTCAAGGCCAGGATTTCCGACGCCGCGTCAACTATCGGAATCGCCAGTTGGATACCAAATTTTACAGGTCCAGATTTCGGGCCAAGGCGTCGGTGTACGTCCGCGCCCTCGGGAGGTCCTGGCCGAGGCGGAATACTGCAAAACTGGGCCGGAGGCGCGGGATGGCGATACTCGATCGCTTTAGGCTGGACGGCAAGGTCGCCCTGGTGACCGGGGGCGGCAAGGGTATCGGACGGGGCATCGCCCTGGCTCTGGCCGAATGCGGCGCGGATGTGGCGGTGCTGGCCCGGCGACAGGGCGACGTGGACGCCGTCGCCGCCGAGATCCGCCAGCGCGGGCGCCGAGGGCTGGCGATCAGCGGCGACGTTTTGGACGACGCGGTGATTCCGGCGGCGCTCGATCGCGTCATCGCCGAGCTCGGTTCCATCGACATCATGGTCAATAACGCGGGTGGCAACCTCGACCGAAAGCAGCATCCGCTGCCCGAGATCACCCTGCAAAAGTGGGATGAGCAGATCTCGCTCAACCTGCGCCACAAGTTTTACGGCTCGCAGCAGGCGGCCATCCGTATGAAGGATGGGGGCCGGATCATCAACGTCGTATCGATCGCCGCCCTGCGCGCTTCGCCGGCCTACGGGGCCTATTCCACCGGCAACGCCGGCGTCATCGCCATGACCCGCACCCTGGCGGTGGAACTGGGGCCAAGAAAAATCACCGTCAACTGCATCGCGCCGGGCGTGGTGTTCACCGAGATGCTGTCCGAATCCATGCGCATGGATGAGGCCGAGGTCGAGAAGGCGTTCATGGCCTCCATTCCGCTGGGGCGCGTCGGCAATCCCGACGACACCGCCGCCGCGGCGGTATTCTTCGCTTCACCCGCTGCCGAGTGGACGACCGGGCAGTGCATCACCGTGGCCGGCGGGCCGTGACAGCCTTTGAGGGCAATCCCGCCCGAAAACGAGACGACCGATAAACAAATATCCAGGGGAGGTTCACTTGATCACAGCATTTCAATCTACAAATCCGACGTCGGCGAGGCTGACGCGATTGTCGCTCATGGCCGCCACGGCGTTGTCACTGGCCGCCCCGGTGACTTTTCTGGCGCCGGCGGAGGCTTCGGCCGCGGAGGCTTCGTCGACTTCGGACGCCGCGGACAACGGCCTGCAGATCAAGGAGGTCATCGTCACCTCCCGGAAGCGCGAAGAGTCGGTCCAGAAAGTGCCGATCGCAATAACGGCGATTACGGAACAGCTCAAGATTGCGGACGTCCGCAATCTGAGCGACATCGTCGCTTTCACGCCCAACGTGCGGATTGATCAATACGGTCAACGCGCCAACGCGGCCAGTATCACCATTCGCGGCATCAGCCCATCACGGCTGGACGACAACTCGATCGATTCGCCAATCGGCGTGCTGATCGACGGCATCTATCTGGGCACCCTCACCGGCCAGTTGATCGACAATTTCGACCTGCAACGGATCGAGGTGCTGCGCGGACCACAGGGAACGCTGTTCGGCCGCAACACCATCGGCGGCGCGCTCAACGTGCTGCGCACCGAACCGACCGGTCAGTGGGGCGCGAAGGTGCAATACACCACCGGTAGCTGGAACGATCAGGAGTTCCGCGGGGTATTCAATGCGCCGGTCATCAAGGATGTTCTGGCGGCGAAACTTTACTTCTTTTCAGCCAACCGCGACGGGTTTTTGCATAATGATTTCCTGAACATCAACCAACCCCAGCGCAACTACAAAAACTATGGCGCGGCCTTCAAGTTCACGCCCAACGACAAGTTCAAGGCGATCTTCACCTTCGACAAATACGAGGATCGCAGCCAGGGCGCGGCGTTCCTCACCAACTACAATACCGCCGCCGGTGTGCTGGCGCCCTACCAGACGGCCAGCGACATCAACGCGCCCGGATCGGCCCTCAATCCCCGGGTGACGCCCCCGGCGGTGCAGGGCTGTTGCGGCGGCGCCTTCCTCGACACTTCGCTGCCCGGTTCGCTGGCGTTCCTCGCCGGTCTCGGCGGCGCAACCGGCGTCACGAACCTGCCCAATGTTCCCGCGCGCACCAGTCTGGCGATTCCGAACACCATCAGCGACAACTTTCCGGCCCCAGGCGACGTGCAAACCTGGGCCTACACATTGAACGCTGGTTATAAGTTGAGCTCGAACCTGAACCTGATTTCAGTGACGGGCTTTAGGAAGCAACGCGAGCTGGCTTCAGAGGATTTCGACGGCACGAGCGTCAACTTCATCAACATCGCCACCGAAGCTCACTATCACCAGTTCAGTCAGGAGTTGAGGCTTCAGGGCGCCTGGGACACTGGCCTGGGCAAGGTAAATCTTGTCCTTGGGGGTTACTACTTCAACAGTTATTTCACCCGCAAATGGATCACCAGCGGCGATTTCTGGACTTTTGTCAGCGATATCAGCGGCTACGACGTGCGGGACAATGTATGGACAGGACCAATTTTCGGCGGTCCCAGCGCGACGGCCGCCGCGACCGGCTTCGCCGATCCGATATCCGGCTGCCTGGCTACACGCGACCCCACGCCCGCAGTGACCGGACAGACGGCGGCACAGGCACAAGCCCGGGCGCGCTTTAAGGTATTCGGACGGGTCCAGTGCGATCCAGGGGTGCCCGGCAGCGGGGTGTCCGGCCAGGGCGGTTACGGCGCGGGGTTGGTGAACAAGCTCTACGAGTCGCAGAACACCGATTCCGTAGCCGGCTTCGCGCATGGAGAGTGGGAGTTCTATCCGAAGTTCACCCTGACCGCGGGCGTCCGCTACACCTATGAAAAGAAGCATTTTATCGGCTATCAATCCTACATCCTGCCGGTCGCCCGGATTCCGGTCGATGACTTCCCCGGCAACGCCGATCTGACCAACAGCTATTCCCAAGTGACGCCCACCGCGGCTCTGTCGTGGCAGGCTACCAACGACCTATTGTTTTATGGATCGTATTCAGAGGGCTGGCATTCCGGCGGTTTCTTTGGAGTCAACCAAAACTCGGCAGATTTCCTGAGCAACCAATACAAACCTGAAACCACGCAGTCGTATGAAACCGGCATGAAGGGTCAGTTCTTTGACCACCGGGTGCAGTTCAATCTTACCGGCTTTATCAATGAATTTCATAACAAACAGGAATCATCGATCCAGTTCGATAAACTGAACAATACGGTGGTGACACTATTCACCAACGTCGGCGGCCTGGAATACAAGGGCGTCGAAGGCGAATTGCAATGGGCGGTAACCCGCCGGTTGAGCGTCGCCGCGTCGTTCGGCTATCTCAACTCGCGATACACCGAACTCAACATCGGCTTCCCTGGCAACCAGACGGGTCCGGTGACGGTTCAGTCCGAGACGCAACTGCATCCACGCGGCGCGCCCGACGTGACCCTGGGTGGTTCCGCGAACTACACCCTGCCGGTGGGTCCGGGCGACCTGACCCTGGGCGCCAGGGTCAGCTGGGTCGATAAAGAATACCTCGATCTCTACAACTCCTCGCAGTTTATCACTCCGGCCCATACAGATCTCTCCCTGTCGGCCAGCTATGCCTTCAAGGCCTACAAGTTCACGGTGTTCGGTCGCAACCTGACCAACTATCGCCGGGAGATTCCCACCTTCATCGCGCCCCTGTTCGCCGCGGGGTCGGTAGGTCCCGGAGCCAGCTGGGGCGCGGAACTGGAGGCCAAGTTCTAGAGTCCAAGATCAGCGAGCGCGGCTCTGGAAACCCCCGGAGCCGCGTGTCTGTCGCAATGAAACGCCTCGGGGCGCCGCGGCAGGGATGCCTACGAGTGCAGCAATGAAACCGATCCCATCCGAAGCCGAGGTCCGCAAGTCCGTCGGCCACCAGTTCCCAGGCGGGGTCTACACGGTCCAGCACTGGGAGAATTTTCTCCTCACCGAATGTACGGGGGCCGATCTGCTGCCCGAAGGCATGGTCCATCCGGTCGTGCTGTTCCACATGCCCATCCTCGGCAGCGGAACCTCCATCGCCGAGATGTTCTCTTTGGGGCTGGCTGAATCCGACTTCTCCATCGGCATCGAGAGTTACGACTGGGAGATGTTCAAGCCGCTCATCGAAGAGACGCCCTACACGGTGAACGGCCATATCGTTTCGGCTGAGCGCAGGACCGAGGGTAAGCGCGGGCCTGGACCCTACGACCGCATCCAGTTTCAATTCACCGTGGCGGAGCCTGATGGGACGCTTTCGGCCCGCACCACCGTCACCTGGCATTATAATCGGAGTGGGCAGGCATGAGCACCGCCACCCTTACCTTGAAGAATGGCTCCGTGGCGGTTGGCGACACCGTTCCCGACTGGGTGATGGACAGCGTCAGCCCCGCCCGCATGCGCACCATGGCCGCCCTTCTGCGTGACCCCAACCCCGTACACTGGGACCGCGACACCTGCGAGCGTATCGGGTTTGGCCGGCGAACCATCAACCAGGGCCCGCTGGGTCTGAGCTATATGGTCAATATGCTGCACGCCTGGGCCGGTCCCGGGTGTATCACGCGTCTGTTCATGACCTTTCCCCTGGTGGTTCTCGACGGAGATCGCATCACGGCCCAGGGAAAGGTAACCGCCCTGCGCGAGGAAAACGGCCAACGTTTTGCCGAATGCGACGTCTGGCTGGCGCGGGAGGGGTCGGCCAATCCCCTGGTCGGCAGGGCGACAGTGCGTCTACCGGGGCGTTCACCCGGCTAATCGGCCGATAGGGCGCTGAGGCGTCTGACACATGACCCTGAACGCGACGAGCTCTATCTGCCGACGCCCATTCCCGCATCGCCGGATATTGTTCGCGTGCTGATCAGCGATTACGCATTTAGCGAGACCAATTTCAATCGTCCCCCCGGCGCCCAAGGCCGATCAGGCCGCCTGGCCTCATCCGGATGGCGATACCCCGATCCCTTGGGCCAAGCGCGCCAGCAACAACCCTGTCGTGGCCGCGGACGCGGGCAAGGCGGGGGCGAGATCGGCCTGACTCAGCGCCTTGCTTAGGGGGGAGCAAATCCCTCCATCCACTGATCGAGCCAGTCGTGGAAGTGCTGCACACGGGACTCATCGTCGTTCAGAAACGCGCGCTTGAAGCCTCGTGAATGCATGCCCGCCTGCATCTGGCGCAACAGGTGGACGTCCTGGTCGATAGTTATGGTCATTGAGTAACGGCCGGCGATCACCTCGTCCTGGGTAAAGACCTCGCGCGTGGGCCGGGCGTCAATAACGGGAGCCGCGCCGCGGTCGCCCGCCGACGCGGCGGGCATCCGCAACGTCCATTTGTCGAAGACGCACTTGTCGGGGTCCGAGGGATGGGGTCGAGGCCGCATGATCCACAATTCCTCAGCCTGTACCGTCATGATCACATTGGGAAACAGGTCATATTGCCATACGTCTGACAGTTGATCGTCGCTCAGGTCGGCGTAGTCGTAGCCAAGATCGCCACCGATCTGGCGTTTTCGCTGCTGCACCTCGCGGCGCAGGCTGGTCACGCGACCGCGAAAGTCATCGGCATTCATGCCCAGAGGCGCGATCGCGTCTCGTAAGAGGTCAGGCAGGTCGTCGGGGACTGGACAGCGCGAACTGACCACATAACCCTGCACGGCGACACTGCGATGTCCCTGAGGCCAAAGGGCATTGGCCGCGTTCGCGCAGTCGACGAAGCTGGCATGCTGCGGATGCAGGAAATCGACGTGATACTGCTCATTGAAGTTATCGACGGCCGTCTTCCAATTGGCGTCGAGGGTCACTGTCTGGTCCTTGGTCAAGCGCATGCGTTCGAGATGCCAGGGGATGAGGTCAGCCTGGATGTGGCCCAGAAAGTCGGCCAGGGGTTTTGCCTGCGGATCCATATTGACCCAGACCAGTCCGGCCCAAACCTCCACCTTCACGGGTTTCAGCGAGAGAGCGTCGCGGTCGATTCCCTGGCTGAAACGGTGAGGCTCCGGAACGGCCCTGAGCCGGCCATCGAGGTCATAAGACCAGTTATGATAGGGGCATGTGATGGCCTTGACGCAGCCGCGCTCCTCTGTTGTGAGGCGATTGCCGCGATGCTGGCAGACATTATAGACCGCCGAGACTTCGCCCTCGCGCGTGCGTGTGACGAGGATCGATTCCCGGCCGATCGAGAACACGAAGAAGTTCCCCGGCTCGCGGATGTCCTGTTCCAGGCCGGCCAGAAGCCAGACCCGAGTCCACATGCCGTCCCACTCGCGCCGCATGAAGTCTCGGGACGTGTAGCGTTCGGCGTCCAGAGGCGTGTGCGCCCGAGGTCTTGCGCTCGCCTCGGCATAGGCGGTCGTCTGTGTCATCGTCAGGTTCCTCGCGTGGAGTTGTGATGGGCTCCCGGATCAGGCGAACGCGCGGATCATACCCAGTTGACAGGCCACGGCGGCGGCGCGCGTGCGGTTATTGACCCCAAGCTTTTCCACCGCGCTGTCGACGTGAAAACGCGCCGTGGACGGCGACCGCCCGATCAACTCGGCGATCTCGGCGTCGGTTTTACCCAGAGCCACCCAGGTCAGGCATTCGAGTTCCCGTTCGCTCAAAGCCACGTCTGGCGCCTTGCCCGCGATATCGGGGCGCTCGCGGTAGACGTGGTCCATGAACAGAAGGGCGGCGAGCCGAAGCTTGCTGGACCAGCGCTCGACGATGGCGTCCAGATCCGCCGGCTTGCCAATCGCCAGCCAGCCAACGGCGCCGACGCGCGACAACGGCATATGCACGGGAACGGTGACACCGCCGATAATACCCAACTCCGCCATGCGGATCCAGAAATCGCGCGATCGGCGATCCCAGCTGAAAGACGCGGAGCTGATATCCACCGAGCGCCAAGCAAAGGGATTCACGGCGATCCGGCAAACCCGGCCGATCGGACACACATGGTGCATCGGCTCGCCCTTCGGATCGGGCGACCGCGCCGGCAGCCAGCCGAAAATCTCTCCCAGAAGGCCGCCTTCGCGGCTCATGATCAGGCGCTCGCTGGAGAAATCCTCCACAACGGCCGGGCGATCGAGGCCGATCGCGGCGCCGATATCCACCAGGGGTTGGGCTGCCTCCACAAGGCTTGTCGCCCGAGACAGGGCGTCTAGGTGGCGATCCAGGGAAGGTCCCATCGTCGGGTGTTTCCTCTCGGCGGGGGTTTCTCTGCGGAAACCTCTCAACACAGACAGTGCCATATCGCGAAGGGTTTGCAAGCGCGGCGGGAGCGTCGATCGTGAGTGGGGAAACGGGGTCCAAGGTGAACCCCCTGTCCCGCCACTCTCCCAAGCCGTTGAAATCAAACAGGGCGGCGGCGAGGCCAGTGGCCCCGGCGCCGATCACAACGACATCGAGGATTTCGCCCATGCCGGTCGGTCCTCCCCGAAACGCCAGCTGGCGTAAGGCCTTGATCAGTGCTGTTCTGGGTCAAACCGACGCAACAGTCGCAAATGGGAGGCCTCACGGGCCATGGATCAGGCTGTGCGCGGGATCATCGATCGCACTGAGATTTCGGAGATTCTCACCCGCTATTGCCGGGCCATCGATCGTCTGGACGCCTCTCTCCTGCGGAGCTGCTTTCACGCCGATTCCGTGCACGACCACGGCTATAAGGGGCCGTCGGAAGCCTTCATCGGCTACGCCATGGACGTGCTGCGCGGCTGCGTGGCGACCCACCACCATCTCGGCAACATCTCCATCGCGGTTAACGGCCGCGAGGCCGATGCCGAAAGTTACTTCACGGCCTACCACCGTATCGCCGATCCGCCGCCCGAGGCGTTCAAGGACGCCGCCGGAATGGATCTGACCATTGGGGGCCGCTACATCGATCGCCTGGAACAGCGGGCCGGAGAATGGCGGATCGTCAGCCGCACCGGCGTCCATGACTGGCGCCGCTATGAGGCGCCCGCAGACCGGGGTTTCTACGATCTCCCGCCCGACCAGCGAGGCCGGCGAGACCCTAGAGATCCGGTCTATCGACGGGCGCTATAAGCTTTGAGCCTCACCGCCGGCCATCAACGCTCCGAAACTGGAGGCGAATGATGACTCCCCGGGGTGGGTTCATCCCAAATTCAAGCGACCGGGGCCGCGTCGTGGTCGGTCGAGGAGTTTTATTATTTACGTTGTAATTTTATGACGTAAACGAACTAAAGGCGCAATCTACCCAGCGAACAATCGCTTCCGGAAGGACGCAACCAATGACGACGCTCTACAACCGCCCGATCAACCGAAAGGTCGTTCTGGCCCGCTATGTGCAGGGCATGGTCGGCCCGGACAGTTTTCGAATCGAGGAGGGTCCGGCGCGCGAACCCGGCGAGGGCGAGGTGCTGGTCGAAACCGATACTCTATCGATCGACGCCTTCATCCGCACCAGCCTCAACGAGCAGGAAGGCCTTCATCAGCAGGTACCCCTCGGCGCGCCAGTCGTCGCCTTGGGCGTAGGCCGGGTGATCGAAAGCAACGCCGCTGGTTTCGAGGTCGGCGACGCGGTCTCCGGACCGCTTTGCGCCCAGAGCCATCCGACGATGCCGGCGGCGATGCTACGCAAGATCGACGATTCGCTGCCGCTCAGCACATGGCTGGGCGCGCTCGGCCTGACCACGGGGGT
>JAYTXV010000161.1:0-10952 GCA_043742805.1 Caulobacteraceae bacterium
ACCACGCCGGCAACCGCGTCGGCGCCATAGGTCGATGAAGCGCCGTCTTTGAGCGTCTCGATCCGATCGACGATCACGTCGGGGATGGTGTTCAGGTCGACGAAATTGCGCGTGCCGTCATCGGCCAGGGGGTAATAGGTCAGGCGCAGGCCATCAAAAAGCGTCAGGGTCGAATTGCTGCTCAAACCGCGCAGCGACACCGAAGACGCGCCCGCCGCGAACGCGCCGTTGGCGGTAAAGGAATTGGGCAGAGAGCCGGCGCCGTTCGCCGACAACAACTGAATGCCTTGCTGAACGGTGCTGATGCCGCGGCTTAGCAGATCGGAGGCGGTGACTACGGTCAGCGGCGCCACCGTGTCGCCAAGCCTGTGCCGCAACACCGAGCCGGTGACCACGATTTCGCTGGCGTCAGGGGCCTTGTCAGGGGCCTTTTCTGCGCCCGCGTCCGCCGCCGCTACGGCTGGGAATGCCAGAGCCAGAACCAGCCCCGCAAGGGTGGTGGTGGCAAAAAAACGCCGACGCGACGAACCATTGGACACAGGGCTACTCCACAAATTTACGCTGGTAATCGGCGCCGCCGAAAGTGATCCAAGTTCCTTATCTCGACAGTGATATTACCAATCGGTTAGATTGCCGTGGGCGGTCAAGGGGCTGATTGTGACGCATCTGTCGTTCTAGCCGTCGGTGTTACATTTCTGGCGCCATGGCACGGCGAGCCCGAAGAAACCCGGATATCCGTCAAGCCAGGAGTCGTTTGTTGAAATTTTTCTTGATGTTATCCGCCGCCGCATTTTTCGGCGCCGGGTGCGCCCAGGCGAGCCCTGGTCCCGTGCCTTTACCGGCGAGCCCTCGTGTGGCGGAGCCGCGGGACATCCCTTATCCGGGTGTGAACGTGCTCGCCGTTGACGCCAGCGACACCGATCATCGCGTGGTCAGGGTCCGCGAGACGATCCCTGTGGCGACCGCCGGCGATCTGGTGTTGCTCTATCCGCAATGGCTGCCCGGAACCCACGCGCCGCAAGGTGTGATCGATCGCTTCGCGGGTCTGGTGATTCGGGCTGGCGGCCAGCGTCTGGCCTGGACCCGCGACGCGGTCAACGTGTTCGCCTTCCACGTGCCGGTTCCGGCCGGAGTTTCGAGCCTTGACGTCGAATTCCAATATCTTTCCCCGGTGGGCGAGAAATTCGGTCCAACCGAAATCTCCAGCACCATCGCCACCCTGGAATGGAACGCCCTGGCTCTATACCCAGCCGGTTACTTCGCCCGCCAAATTCCCGTGCGCGCCAGCCTGACTCTTCCCGCAGGCTGGAGCTTCGCCACCGCCCTGGAGACCGATGGCGTCGAAGGCGCGACGATCAGGTTCAAGACGATTCCGCTGGAAACCCTGATCGACAGTCCTGTCTACGCGGGCGTCAATGTGGCGCGGTTCGATCTCGGTGCAGTCGGCGGCGCGCCGGTGCGGCTGAACGTCTTCGCCGACAAGGCAGGCGAGCTGGTGGTCAAGCCCGAGCAGCTGACCGCGCATAAGGCCCTGGTTCAACAGGCCGTGAATCTGTTCGGTTCGCATCACTTCGATCACTACGACTTTCTGCTGTCGATCAGCGACCTGACCGAGCAACAGGGCCTGGAACATCACCGGTCCAGCGAGGACGGCGTGGGAGCCGGCTATTTCACCGACAACGACAAGGCGCTGGCTGATCTCAGCCTGCTGCCGCATGAATTCACCCACTCGTGGAATGGCAAGTTCCGCCGGCCGGCCGACCTGTGGACACCAAGCTATGACGTGCCGATGCGCGACAGCCTGCTGTGGGTATATGAGGGCCAGACCGAATATTGGGGCGAGGTGCTGACAGCTCGCTCCGGTCTGCGCAATCCCGCGCAGGAGCGTGACTCTCTGGCGCTGACCCTGGCGAGGTTCGACCGCGTTCCGGGCCGGCGGTGGCGACCGTTGCAAGACACCACTAGCGACGAGATCATCAATTCGCGCCGACCTCAGTCCTGGCACAACTGGCAGAGGTTCGAGGACTATTACGATGAGGGGGTGCTGATCTGGCTCGACGCCGACACCCTGATCCGCGAGCGCTCGGGTGGGAAAAAGTCCCTGGATGATTTTGCCCGGGCGTTCTTCGGCGTCGATGACGGCGCCTACACCCCGGTTACCTACCGTTTCGATGACGTGGTCGCGGCGCTGAACGCCGTTCAGCCGTTCGACTGGGCGACGTTCCTGCGGACCCGCCTCGATGCGGTGGACGTTGGTCCGCCGTTCGATGGCCTCAAGCGGTCTGGCTACCGCCTGGTCTATGATGAAACGCCCAATGTCGTGGTGAAGTCGGCCGAGACCGGCGGCAAGTTCAAAAGTTATGCATTTTCGCTGGGGTTCGACATCGACAAGGATGGCTTGCTTGATCGTCTCGACTGGGATGGCCCCGCCGCCAAGACTGGTCTCACCGCCGGCGTTCAGCTGATGGCGGTCAATGGCCTGCCCTATAGCGACGACGTTCTGGCCGACGCGGTCAAGGCGTCGAAGACCTCGGCAACGCCGATGGAGTTGATCGTCAAGACCGCCGACCGATTCAAGGTGGTCAAAGTCGACTACCACGGCGGCCTACGCTATCCACACCTGGTTCGAGACCCGACGATCCCAGACCGGCTGAACGATATACTGACAGCGCGGAATTAGTTCGCATCATTGCGAGCCGTGTCGGGGCTCATCAACAATTTGCGGATGCGGGATACGTTCACGCGTCGGACGTCGCCCGCCGGCCTGATGTCTGTGTCGCCTGTCTGTCTTTCGGCGTGCACGGCTCCGGGCTATCGCTGTTTCTGACGTTGTGCCTTTTCGCACTCCGGAACCCGAACGCACGGTAGGGTCATGTCGATCCCCGACCTCATCCCGCATCTCCCGGTTCGCCCAGGCCCGGGAGGCAGGTTGATACTGACAAGCCGGTGTTTTCAGTGTTTGATCCGGTCTGAGAAGACGTCGAGGAGGACGCGGGCGTGGTTTACATATTGGGCGGCTGGCAGAGCGACCTTTCACGGAAAAGGGCGCGGGAGGGGCTGGCGGCGGTCGATCTTGAACCCGGCGATATCCAATGCGGCCAAGTGGGCAATTTCGTCGACGACCTGTTCGCCGGCCAGGGGTTGCTCGGCGCCTTCCTCAACCGGCGTCTGACCGGCGCCGAGACTCTGGACACCGACCCTATGGCTATCGAGGTTCGGGCTTCCCTGGCCCGCGACCCCAAGGCGCTGGAACAGGGCATGGCGAATACGCTCGGCGCCGCCACGATCTCGACCAATCGATAACGTTCGAAGTCGCATAGGCCCAAATTGGAATAGGAGTGCGCCGTGATGATGCAATTTGTTCACTTGCTGGCTCAAAACCTGGCCATCTCCTTGGTGCTGTTCACCGGGCTCTGGCTCATCAATCTGGTCACCAAGGACCCTAGCTTCATCGATAGCTGGTGGTCGCTGGGCATGGTGGTCACCGCCTGGGCGACGTTCCTGTTCGTCGGCCATGCCGGAAGCCATGCGGTGTTGCTGACGGCCCTTTGCTCAGCGTGGGGCCTTCGGCTGGGCTTTTATCTGCTGTGGCGCTGGCGCAAGCACGGACCGGATCGGCGCTACACAACCATGATGGCTCAGGCCCAAAAGGAACGCGGCTGGGGTTACGCGAAATCGTCCCTGCTGCTGGTGTTCGCCCTGCAGCTGCCCCTCCAGTTCATCGTCAGCATGCCGGTTCAGCTGGGCCAGATGGTCGATAGAGGTTTGCTGTTTCCCCCTCGGCTTGGTCCCGTGGCCCTGGCGGGCGCCGGCTTGGCGGTGGTGGGGATCCTGTTTGAAAGTATCGGCGATTTTCAGCTGGTGGCGTTCAAGGCCAATCCCATCAATGCCGGAAAGGTGCTGCAGACAGGTCTTTGGCGCTACACCCGTCACCCTAACTATTTCGGCGACGCTTGCGTCTGGTGGGGCCTGTGGCTAGTCGCCGCCGACGCCGGCATGGGGCTGTGGTCGATGGCGGGGCCGATCCTGATCACCGTTTTGCTGACCCGCTGGAGCGGCGTGCCGACGGTGGAAGGGCGGATGCGCCGCAAGCGCCCGGACTATGAGGCCTACGTCCAGCGCACCAGTTCGTTCATCCCCATGCCGCCCAAGCGGACCTGAGGCAGGGTCGGCGTATCCAGCCCTTGCGCAACCGGCGCCGTCCGCCAATGATCATTCGGTGGGCCGCCGGCCTTCGTGTCGATAAGGCTACTCATGACCGATTTTCGCACCGTGACCGACAGCTTCTCGGTCAGTTCTCAGATCGCCCTGACCGATATCGCGATCGCGGCGGCGGCGGGGTTCACCCTGATCATCAACAATCGCCCTGACGGCGAACAGCCCGGCCAGCCTACCAGCGCGCAGGTGGAGGCCGCCGGGCGCGCGGCAGGCCTGGACTATCTCTACGCTCCGGTGACGGGCCGGCCGGGTCCCGCCCAGGTAAAGGCGGTTCGCGATGCGGTGGACGCATCGGCCGGCAAAGTCCTGGCCTTTTGCCGCTCGGGCACACGCTCGATCTGCGCATGGGCCATGGGTCAGCAGGGTGCGCGGGATACCAACGAACTGATCCGCCTTGGCGCCGAGGCGGGCTATGATCTCTCCGCGGTCCTGAGCTAAGGTCCGCGCATGATCCCTTATGTCCGCGAGATCGATATCGACTACGGCCGCTGCGACCTGGTTTCGCCGCTGATCCGGCGGGTCACGGCCCGGAACCCCGGGCCGTTCACATTCCTGGGTACCGGCACCTATATCATCGGCCAAGGTGAGGTGGCGGTCATCGATCCGGGGCCGGATATCGGCGAGCATCTGGAAGCCATCCTGGCCGCCCTGCCGGGCGAAACGGTCAGTCACATCCTGATCACCCATCATCACCTCGACCACTCGCCGCTGGCGCGGCCCCTGTCGGCGGCCACCGGCGCCAGGGTCTGGGGCCGGGCGGTGGTGACGCCCCGGGTGGAAGACGAGGTCAAGCTGGAGGCCGGCTACGACCAGTGCGTCCCGGATGTAGCGGTCACCGGGGCCGGCGGCGAGGTGTTTTCCGGACCCGGCTGGACGCTTGAGGCCATCCACACGCCCGGTCATACCTCCAACCACATCTGCTACGCCTTGCGCGAGGAAAACGCCCTGTTCAGCGGTGACCACATCATGGGCTGGTCGACCACGGTGATCACCCCGCCGGACGGCGACATGGGCGACTATCTGCGCAGTCTGGCCTTGATCCAGGCTCGAGGCTTCGACACCATCTGGCCGACGCACGGCCCGCCGATCACGGAACCTGCCCCGTTCATCGACGCCTATATCGCCCACCGCCATGACCGCGAGCGCCAGATCCTCGAGAGGCTGGCCGCCGGAGACGTCACCATCAGGGCCATGGTGCCGACCATCTACGCGGCGGTCGATCCACGCCTGCATGTTCCGGCCGCCCATTCGGTGCTCGCCCAGATAATCGAACTGGTCAAGACCGGCCGCGTCGTCACCGATGGCGCACCGGGCCTGAACAGCCAATATCGTCTGGCGGTCTAACCGGCTTTCGCTGTGGCCGTCGGCAGCAGATAGCCTTCGAACCGCTGGCGGATCAGCTTCTTGTCGATCTTGCCGGTGGCGCCCAGGGGTATGTCGTCGACGAACACCACGTCGTCGGGCATCCACCATTTGGCAATCTTGCCATCCAGATAGCGCAGGAACTCGCCGGGCTCGGCGGTCTCGCCGTCCTTCAGCCTGACCAGCAGCAGCGGTCGCTCGTCCCATTTGGGGTGGGCGACGCCGATCACCGCCGCCAGCAGGGCTTTGGGGTGGCCGGCGGCGATGTTCTCGATCTCGATCGAGCTGATCCATTCGCCGCCTGACTTGATCACATCCTTGGCGCGGTCGGTGATCTGCATGTAGCCGGCAGGATCGATGGTGGCGACGTCGCCGGTGTCGAAGAACCCGTCCCCGTCCAGGATGTCGCCGCCGTCGCCCTTGAAATAGGCCCCGGCGATGAACGGCCCACGGATGCTGAGGCGGCCGAAGCTGGTCCCGTCCCGAGGCTTGGCCGCGCCGTCGTCGCCGGTCAGCTTCAGCTGCACGCCGACCGGCGGGCGGCCCTGTTTGAGCTTGTAGGGGATCTGCTCGTCGAATGAGAGCGCGGCCACCTCCGGCGTCGGTGTCGAGAGCGTGCCCAGCGGCGAGGTTTCCGTCATCCCCCAGGCGTGGACCACATCGACGCCGTAATCGTCATGGAAGGCGCGCAGGATTCCCTCGGGCACCGCCGAGCCGCCGATCACCACCCGCTTGAGCGTGGTCAGGGTCGCCTTGGTCTCGCGCATGTGGGCCAGCAGCATCTGCCATACCGTCGGCACCGCCGCCGAAAAGGTGACCTTCTCGGTCTCCAGCAGTTCATGGATCGAGGCGCCGTCCATCTTGGCGCCCGGCATGATCAACTTGGCCCCGACCGCCGGGCAGGAGAACGTCAGGCCCCAGGCGTTGGCGTGGAACATCGGCACCACCGCCAGCACCGTATCCTTGACCGACAGGCCCATCACGTCGGCCTGCAGGGTCACCAGGGTGTGCACGAAGTTCGAGCGGTGCGAATAGAGCACGCCCTTGGGATTACCGGTGGTGCCGGAGGTATAGCAGAGGCCGCAGGCCGACCGTTCGTCGAAACCACCCCAGGCGCAGTCGGCGCTGTTGCGCGCGATCAGGGTCTCGCTGGCCAGGGCGCCGTCCAGAGCGATGTCCTTGATGTGGTCCTCGTCGGTCAGGACGATGAACCGCTCGACCGACGGCATGCGCGCGCGGTTCTCGATCAGGAACGGCAGGAAGGTCAGGTCGGTGAAGATGATCCGATCCTGGGCGTGGTTGATGATGTAGCAGAGCTGGTCGGCGAACAGGCGCGGGTTGAGGGTATGGCACACCGCGCCGATCCCCATGATCGAGTACCAGGCCTCGATATGGCGGCCGGAGTTCCAGGCCAGGGTAGCCACCCGGTCGCCGGGCTCGACGCCGAAACCCAGCAGGGCGTTGGAGAGCCGCTTGGCTCGGTCGCGGATCTCGCCGTAGGTGACGCGGACAATCGGGCCTTCGACCGAGCGGGTCACCACCTCGCGGCCGGTATGCCATTCGGCGGCGTGATCGAGGATCTTGTCCACGGTCAGCGGCCAGTCCTGCATCAATCCCAGCATTGCGCGTCTCCCCGATATAGTCTTCTCGACAGCCTCTTAGGGATAGAGGCGCTCGGTCGTCCAGCCCTCGCCGACGCGATGGAACTTCAGGCGCTCGTGCAGGCGAAACGGCCGATCGCGCCAGAACTCCATCGTGGCCGGCAGAACCCGGTAGCCCGACCAGTGTGGCGGCCGGGTTACGGCTCCCAGGCCGAACTTCAGGCCGATGCTCGCGACCCGCTTTTCGAGCGCGAAGCGGTCGGGCAGAGGCTCGGACTGTTCCGACGCCCAGGCTCCGATCTGGGCCGAGCGCGCCCGGGTGGCGAAATAGGCGTCGGCCTCGCCGTCGGTCACTTGCTCGACCTCGCCGCGGATCCGCACCGCCCGCCGGAGCGATTTCCAGTGGAACATCAGGGCGCAGCGAGGGTTGGCGGCCAGGGCCTGGCCCTTGGCGCTCAGGGTGTTGGTGAAGAATACGAAGCCCCGATTGTCGACACCCTTGAGCAGCACCATCCGCGCGTCGGGCATGCCGTCGCCGTCGACGGTGGCCAGGGTCATGGCGTGGGGATCGTTGGGTTCCGACTTGCCGGCCTCGCGCAGCCAGGCCTGGAACGTCTCGAATGGATCGCCCTCGGGCAGCAGCGCTAGCGGCTGGGCGGCCTCGACCGAACGGACATAGTCGTCCTCGGCAGGCGAAGGGGGGATCAGGGTGGTGTCACTCATGGGTGCGATATAAGGCGTCTGGGAACGATCCGGCAGCCGCCACTCATCGTTCTTTTTTTCCTACGGGAGAAGTTAAGCCGAAGGCCGGGGTGGGGGCCCCAGCCTGGCGAGATTTCCGCAGTGTCGGTCTCCTCCACAGCTTCGCGGTTCCTCGCCCTCAGAGGGCGAGCAGAGCCGCCGCGCAACCCATTTCCATCGCGCGGCTTTCGCCTTTAGAACCCGACCATGTCGCACAACACTTTCGGGCATCTTTTCCGCGTCACCACCTGGGGTGAGAGCCATGGGCCGGCGCTGGGCTGCGTGGTTGATGGGTGCCCGCCGGGCATTCCGCTGACGGCGGCCGACATCCAGGTCTGGCTCGATAAGCGCCGGCCGGGGCAGGGCAAGTTTGTCACCCAGCGCCAAGAGCCGGACGAGGTGCGCATCCTGTCGGGGGTGTTCGAGGATGAGCGCACGAATGGCCAGGTGACCACGGGTACGCCGATCTCGCTGATTATCGAAAATGTCGATCAGCGGTCGCGCGATTACTCCGAGATCGCCACCGCCTTCCGCCCCGGCCATGCCGATTACGCCTATTTCGCTAAATACGGGGTGCGCGACTATCGCGGCGGCGGGCGCCAATCGGCCCGGGAGACCGCCGCCCGCGTGGCCGCGGGGGCCATCGCCCGCAAGATCCTGAAAGGCGTCACGGTTCGCGGCGCCCTGGTGCAGATCGGTCCCCACGCCGTCGATCGCGCGCGCTGGGATTGGGATGAGACCGCCCGTAACGCCTTCTGGTCGCCCCACGCCGCCATGGTCGAGGTCTGGGAAGACCATCTTGAGATCATCCGCAAGGCCGGTTCGTCCACCGGCGCGGTCGTCGAGGTCGAAGCGGTGGGCGTTCCGGCCGGCTGGGGCGCGCCGATCTACGGCAAGCTGGACGCCGAACTGGCCGGCGCCCTGATGTCGATCAACGCCGCCAAGGGCGTGGAGATCGGCGCGGGCTTCGCCGCCGCCGCCCTGACCGGCGAGGAGAACGCCGACGAGATGCGGATGGGCAGTGAGGGTCCATTCTTTCTGGCCAACAACGCCGGCGGCGTGCTGGGCGGCATCTCGACCGGTCAGAGCGTCGTCGCCCGCGTCGCCTTCAAGCCCACCTCCTCGATTCTCACGCCTCGCCGGTCGATCAACGAGGCGGGGGAAGAGATCGAGCTGCGCACCAAGGGCCGCCACGACCCCTGTGTCGGCATCCGCGCCGTGCCGGTGGTCGAGGCCATGACCGCATGTGTCCTGGCTGACGCCTTCCTGCGGCACCGCGGCCAGACTGGGGTTCTCTCTTCCGGGTTGCATACGAAATGATGAGAACCTAAGAACCTTAGCGCCACCCAAGCAATCCGAACCCCAGTGAGTAAAAACCATGTCGCAAGTGTCTCCGCCCTCCACCCGTCGCTCCATTCTAATCGGCGCCGCGGCCTTGAGCAGCCTGCCTCTGCTGGCCGTGTCCGGCGCCGCGAAGGCCGCGGGCGCAATGCCCAAGGCCAATGTGAAATATCAGGCCAACCCAAAGGGCGCCTCCCAGTGCAGCAACTGCACCTACTACTTGGCGGCTACCAGTCCGGGCGGCGTCAACCAGTGCAAGCTCGTCGCCGGCCCGGTCGCGGCCACCGGCTGGTGCATGCTTTATGCGCCCGCGCCGAAGCATCCCTGACTTTTCGCGGACTTCATACCTTCCGCTTCGTCCAGTAGGCGACGCGGAGCAACCGCTTGTAAAGCTTGCCGGTTGGCAGGCGCGGCATCTCGGCGGCCGCCTTCACCGCCTCGCGCATTCCGGCGTGAGGCGCGCCCGTCATGATCATGGACGCCCGACCGAGCGCGGGTGGTTCAGACACTCCGAGCTGGTGATGAGGGCCGAACCGGAAGCCTCGGCGCCGGCTTGATATTCGAACAAGATCTGGCTCCATCAACGCGGCGATGTGGTCGCCGCGCTGCGAACGTCAACACCGCGATGATCTCGGCCGAGATCATCGCGGGCGTCTCCGTTCAGTCGATGGCCAGCGCGCAGCGCTCACCCACTGTAGGGCGCGAGACTTCCACCCGGCAAAGCCCGGGAAACGCCGGTTTCAACCGCGCGGCGAACACCAGGCACAGCGCTTCCAGGGTCGGGCTTTCCAGGCCGGCATGGTCGTTGAGCAGCGAGTGATCGAGCTCGGCGGCGATGGCTTTCAGGGCCGTATCGAGGCTGGCGAGGTCCGTCACCCAGCCGACCGGCGGTGCGGCCGGACCGCGAACGCTGGCTTCCACGCGGAACGAATGACCGTGCAGGCGGGTGTAGGGGCCGTCCGCCGGGCCGCCGGGTAAGCGGTGGGCCGCGTCGAAGGCGGCGGCTTTGGTGATCTCGAAGATCGGGGTGATTTCAGATAGCTGAGAGGGCATAACGGCGCCTTTTAAGGCAAACCCAGATATTTGTGAGTCTGGACGCTGAGACGCCACTTGGGATGGCTCAGGCAATAGGCCACGGCCGCGTCGGTGGCGGCGTCGCGATCGGGGCCGTCCATCGGCTGCAGAAAGAACCGTTCGAACGCCAGGCTCTCGAACCGGGCCGGGTCGACCCCCACCTGCGGATAGACCAGCTTGAGCTCCTGCCCCCGGGTCTGGACCACGGGGGCCTGGGCCTTGGGACTGACGCAGATCCAGTCGATCCCCGCCGGCACGGCCAGGGTGCCGTTGGTCTCGATGGCGATTTCGAAGCCGGCGCCGTGCAGGGCGTCGATCAGTGGCGGATCAAGCTGCAGCAGCGGCTCGCCTCCGGTGCAGACCACCAGGCGATGGTCGGGCGACCCAGTCCAGGCCGCGTCCACGGCCACCGCGAGATCAGCCGCCGTGGAGAACTTGCCACCACCCGTTCCATCGACGCCGACGAAATCGGTGTCGCAGAACGTGCACACCGCACCCGCCCTGTCGGCCTCGCGGCCCGACCACAGGTTGCAGCCGGCGAACCGGCAGAACACCGCCGCCCGGCCCGCCTGGCCGCCTTCGCCCTGCAGGGTGAGGAAGATCTCCTTGACCGAA
>JAYTXV010000162.1:0-4927 GCA_043742805.1 Caulobacteraceae bacterium
GGCATGCGGCGCAGTTCAGCCTCCACCCGCGTCACGTCGGCGGGATCGGGATAATCGGCGGGGATATGTTTGGCCGGGCGTTCTCTCCAGGACGCCGGGTTCCACCTTTGGGTCATGGACGAGCCTCGTTTCAAGGACGCCGCTGTTAGCGCATGCGGACGGGGAAGGCAAAATGCGCGTGAGACTTTATCGCCCCTCACCCGCCCTGAGACATGCCGGCCGCCACATAGACAGAGCGCATGGTGACCAGTTCCTCGGCGGCGGTAGGGTGAACGGCGCAGGTGGAATCCCACTGGGCCTTGGTGACTCCCAGCTTGATGGCGATGGCGGCCATCTGGATGATCTCCGGGGAGTCGGGGCCGACCACGTGACAACCCAGCACCCGGCCGGTTTCATGGTCGACCACCAGTTTCATCAGCGTGCGCTCCTCCGAGCCGTAGAACGTGCCCTTCATCGGCCGGAACACCGAGCGATAGATATCGATCGTGCACCCGCCGTGGCGGGCCTCGGCCTCGGTCAGTCCGACGGCCCCGATCGGCGGCTGGGAGAACACCGCGCTGGCGACGTGCTCGTGATCGAAGCTCTGGGGGTTGTCGTTGAAGGCCGTCTCAACGAAGGCGGCGGCTTCGCGGATGGCCACCGGTGTCAGGTTGATGCGGTTGGTGACGTCACCAACGGCCCAGATGTTGGCTACCGTAGTGCGGGAGAATTCGTCGACCACCACGGCGCCGGCCTCGTCGACCGCCACGCCGGCGGCCTCCAGACCGATGCCCTTGGTGTTGGGCGCCCGGCCGGTGGCGAACATCACCACATCGGTTTCCACCGAGTGGCCGCTGGTCAGGTGGCTGGCGAGCCCCGCCGCGGTCTTTTCGATACTGGTGTGGTGGCAGCCGAGGATGACGGTGATGCCTCGCCGCTCCAGTTCGCCGGCCAGATGAGCGCGGACGTCGTTGTCGAACCCGCGCAGGATATTGGGTCCGCGATAGAGCAGCGTGGTCTCAACCCCCAGACCGTTGAAAATGCCGGCGAACTCCACGGCGATATAGCCGCCGCCGACCACCAGCACGCGCTTGGGCAGTTCCGGCAAGTGAAAGGCCTCGTTGGAGCTGATGGCGTGTTCGACCCCTGGCACGTCACTAGGCAGGGTCGGCCAGCCGCCGGTCGCGATCAGTATCTTGTCGGCGGTGACGGTCCTGTCCTCTCCCACCAGCCGGACCGTGTGAGCGTCGACCAGTTCGGCCCGGCCGTGGGTAAGTTCGGCCCCCGCGTTCTCCAGGTTGCTGACATAGATGCCCGACAGCCGGGCAATCTCAATGTCTTTCGCCACAAGAAATTTGGGCCAGTCGAAGCTGGTCTCGCCAACCGTCCAGCCGTAGCCCTGCGCGGTCTTGAAACTCTGTGAGAATTCCGAGGCGTAGACCATGAACTTCTTGGGGATGCAGCCGCGCACCACGCATGTGCCGCCGACCCGGTATTCCTCGGCCACCATCACCCGGGCGCCGCCCATGGCCGCCAGCCGCGCGGCACGCACGCCGCCGGAGCCGGCGCCGATGACAAACAGATCATAGTCGAACTGGGGCAAGAGCCGGCTCCGTCAAGGGTAGAGTGTGAGGAGCCCGTCAGGGGTTCCAATCAGGGCGCGTTCGGCGAGACCCAGGAACAGGCCGTGTTCCACGACCCCCGTCAGGCCCTTCAGGGCCGTGGCCAGGGCGGCCGGGTCGTCGATCGCGCCGCATGCGGCATCGTAGATAAGGTTGCCTCCGTCGGTTCGCACCGGCCCGGCGCCGTTTTGGCGCAGAACGCCCCGGGCGGCGATACCCAGGTCCGAGAAAACCCTGTCGATGCGCGCGGCGGTGGTCCTGTGCCCAAAGGCCACGACTTCGATCGGCAGGGGGTAACGGCCGAACCGGCCCGGTGTCTTGGCGGCGTCGGCGATCACCACACAGCGGGCCGAAGCCTCCCAGACCAGCTTCTCGCGCAGTAGCGCCGCCCCACCACCTTTGATCAGGGCCAGACCCGGACCGATCTCGTCGGCGCCATCGACAGTCAGGTCGATCCGCCCGGCGTCGTCCAGCCCGACCAGGGTCATGCCCAGGGACATCGCCAACGCCGCCGTGGCCTCGGAGGTGGCGACACTTCGGATCGCCAGGCCCCGGGCGGCCAGGGCCTCGACGAACAGCACCGCGGTGGACCCGCTTCCCAGGCCGACGGTCATGCCAGTCTCGACCATCTCGGCGGCGGCCCGGCCGGCCGCGCGCTTTTGATCTTGCACCGTCACGCCAGCCCCTTTGCCCGGCGCTTGCGCTCGCGGAAGGCGGCGGCCCAGCCGGGCCTTTCCACCTGCGGCCCGCGCTCCACAGCCAGGGCGTCGGCCGCCACCGGCCGGGTTATCACCGAGCCAGAGCCTGTATAGGCGCCCTTGCCGATGCTGACCGGCGCCACCAACGCGCAGTTGGAGCCGATGAACGCGCCCTCGCCGACATGGGTCTCGAATTTATCGAAACCATCGAAATTGCAAAAGATCGTGCCGGCCCCGATATTCGCTCCCGCCCCGACCGAGCCGTCGCCCAGATAGGAGAGGTGATTGGCCTTGGCCCCGGGGCCGACCTTGACCTTCTTGACCTCGACGAAATTGCCGATGTGGGCGCCCTCGCCAATATCGGCGCCGGGCCGCAGCCGGGCGTATGGGCCGATTACCGCGCCCGATTGGACCACCGCGCCTTCGAGATGGCTAAAGGCCCGGATCACGGCGCCGGCCGCCACCCTGACACCCGGCCCAAACACCACATAGGGCTCGATCACGGCTCCGCCTTCGATATGGGTGTCCCAGGCCAGGTGGACGGTGGCCGGCGCGACCATGGTGACACCGTCGGCCATCAGGCCGGCGCGACGGCGGTCCTGGAACGACGCCTCCACGGCGGCCAGCTCAGACTGGGAATTGACGCCGGCGACATCGGTCTCGTCGGCGAAAGCCACCCGCACCGAGCGTCCGGCGTCGGTGGCCAGGCCGACGACATCGGTCAGGTAATATTCCGCCTTGGCATTGCGGTTCCCGACCTTGGCCAGCAGGTCGAACAGCAACCCGGCGTCGGCGGCCAGCACCCCGGAGTTGCAGGCGGTGATGGCCAGATCGGCGGTGTCGGCGTCCTTGGCCTCTACGATTCGGGTAAGGACGCCGTCCTCCGCCAACACAAGGCGGCCGTAGGCGCCGGGCCGGGCGGCGTCAAAGCCCAGAACGGCCACGTCCGCCCCGGCGGCGCGCAGATTGAAAAGAGGCTCCACGGCGGCGGCGGTCAGCAGGGGTGTGTCGGCGTAGCTGACCAGCACATCGCCCTCGAAACCCTTGAGCGCCGCCTTGGCGGCCAGGACCGCATGGCCGGTGCCCAGCGGTGAATCCTGAATAGCGATCGCGCTTTCGCCCAGGCGCTCGGCCACGTGGACGCGCACGCCTTGCGAATGGGCGCCGACCACGACCACGATCCGCACGCAACCCACGGCCTGAGCCGCGTCGATGGCGTGATCCAGCATCGCCCGCCCCCCGACCCGGTGCAGCACCTTGGGCGTATGAGACTTCATCCGCTGGCCCTGACCCGCGGCAAGGATCACGGCGGCCCTGGGTTGAGAGACAACGGTTTTGGGGCTGGTGGGGCCATCGGCTTTGGTAGTCATGGGTCGGTCCTGGACGAGTTCCTCAAGCGATGGCGACCTTGCCACGGCCCCAAGGTCCGGGGCAAACACAACCCAAATGGAGCGCCCGCCTTTGTTATCCGCACCGCCTTCCACCGCCTCTGGCCCATCCACTTTATCTGGCCCATCCGCCGTAGCTGGCGTCGGCGGTCTCGACGGCGCGACCATCGTCTTCGACCTCGACGGCACCCTGATCGAAACCGCCCCCGACCTGGTCGGGACCCTGAACGTGCTGCTGGCGCGCGAGGGCATCGCCGCTCTGCCCCTGAACCAGGCTCGGATGATGATCGGCCTGGGGGCCAGGGCGCTGATCGCCCGGGGTTTCGCCGCCGCCGGCGCGCCGCTGGAGGAGGCGAAGCTGTCGGCGCTGTTCGATGATTTCATCGTCCACTACCTGGCCCATATCGCTGACGAGAGCCGGCCGTTTCCGGGTCTGCTGGCGGCCATGGATAATCTGGAGGCGGCGGGCGCGCGGCTGGCGGTCTGCACCAACAAGCGCACTGACCTCAGCGTCGCGGTGCTGGATAAACTGAAGCTGTCGCACCGGTTCGCGGCTATCGTCGGCGGCGACGCCGTGCCGGCCCAGAAGCCTGAAGCCGGGCATCTGATCGCCACCATCGAGCGCTCGGGCGGTGATGTAAAACGCGCGGTGATGGTCGGCGATTCGGTTTCCGACGCCAAGGCGGCGCGGGCCGCCGGCGTGCCCCTCGTGCTGGTCAGCTTCGGCTATACCGACACGCCGGCCCGCGACCTGGGCCCGGACATATTGATCGATCATTTCGACGAACTGGTCGGGGCGTGCGAGAGGTTGTTGCGCTAAACATTACCTACGCCGAGTCCGGCATGCCGCAGGCTTCTCTCTTGTCCGCGATAGGGCGAACCGCTATACGCACCAACCTTCCGTTCCTGGTCTCAAGGATGCGTAGCTCAGCGGGAGAGCACCTCGTTCACACCGAGGGGGTCACAGGTTCAATCCCTGTCGCATCCACCAGGCAGTCCACCCCCGGCTACCTAAATCCCACACCGGTGCAAATCCTTCAAAGATAGCGGGCACATGCGTGTCGCTCAGCGCAGAGAGACACGTCTCCGCGGCGGGTAACCACGCCGATAACCCGCCAATTCTCGGCGTTTTCTCCAGCCCAAAAGGCCCATGTCCACATTGCCGGCCGGCGCCGCTGTTCCCTGCTAACAGGGATTTAATCAGCGAATTGCAAAATGCGCGGCTCGGCTAAGGCCGGCC
>JAYTXV010000163.1:0-2153 GCA_043742805.1 Caulobacteraceae bacterium
GGATTGCGGCACCACGCGGGGCATCACCCTGCGCGCCGTGGCCGAGGGCGGCGAGGTTCAGGTCTCTCTGGGGCAGCGGGTCCTGGGCCGCTTCTCCGCAGAAGCCATGAAGTCCCCGAGCACCGATCAAGTGGTTATTCCCGCCGACTCCTATCTCGACGAGGACATGATCGAGCTGATCGAAAAGCATGGCGTGCAATCGGCCAAGGTTCGCTCGGTGCTGACCTGCGAAACCAAGGTCGGGGTTTGCGGCGCCTGCTATGGCCGCGATCTGGCTCGCGGCACGCCGGTGAATATCGGGGAAGCTGTCGGCGTCATCGCCGCCCAGTCGATCGGTGAGCCCGGCACACAGCTGACCATGCGCACCTTCCACATCGGCGGCGCCGTGCAGGTGGCCGAACAGTCCTTCTTCGAGGCCAGCAACGATGGCGTATTGAAACTCTCGCCGGGCAACACCGTGGTGGCGTCCAACGGCGATGTGGTCGTGATGAGTCGCAATCTGCAGATCATGATCCAGGTCGATGGCGTGGACCGAGAGACTTATAAGCCGCCATACGGCGCGCGCCTGAAGGTCAAGGATGGTTCGGCCATTACGCGCGGAACCCGGTTCGCCGAATGGGACCCCTACACGACGCCGATCATCACCGAGGTTCCAGGGCGGGTTCGTTTCGAGGATTTGGTCGAAGGCATTTCGGTGCGCGAAGAAGCCGACGAAGCCACCGGTATTTCCAATCGGGTGATCATCGACTGGCGCGCCTCGACCCGTGGGACCGACCTGCGCCCGAGCGTTGCGGTGTTGGATGAGAATGGCGCCTACAAGCGTCTGGGTAATGGTGGGGAGGCGCGTTATCTCTTGCCGGTCGGGGCTATTCTATCGGTCGGCAATGGCGACGAAGCCAAGCCAGGCGAAGTTCTGGCGCGACTGCCGACCGAGAGCGCCAAGTCGAGGGACATCACCGGCGGCCTGCCGCGGGTGGCTGAACTCTTCGAGGCCCGGCGTCCCAAGGATTGCGCGGTGATCGCCGAGATGGATGGTAGGGTCGAGTTCGGCCGCGACTACAAGAACAAGCGCCGTATCAAAATCGCTCCGGAAGATGGCGAAGCGGTGGAGTTCCTGATCCCCAAGGCCAAGCACATCGCTGTCCACGATGGCGATTCGATCCGCAAGGGCGAGTACATCATTGATGGTAACCCTGATCCGCACGATATCCTGCGGATCCTGGGCATCGAGGCCCTGGCTGAATTCCTGGTCAATGAGATTCAGGAGGTCTATCGGCTGCAAGGCGTGCCGATCAACGACAAGCACATCGAGACCATCGTCCGCCAGATGCTGCAGAAAGTCGAGATCCTGGAGCCGGGCGACACAGGCCTGTTGAAGGGCGACCACATCGACAAGCCCGAGGTCGATGAGGAGAACGCCAAAGCCGAAGCCCGCAAGGGGCGTCCCGCGCTCACCCAGCCGGTATTGCTGGGCATCACCAAGGCGTCGCTGCAAACCCGCAGCTTCATCTCGGCGGCGTCGTTTCAGGAGACCACCCGCGTCCTCACCGACGCCTCGGTCCATGGCAAGCGCGATACCCTCGAGGGCCTCAAGGAGAACGTCATCGTGGGCCGGCTTATCCCGGCCGGCACGGGCTCCTACCTGCGTGGTCTCCAGCGGATCGCCGCCAAGCGCGACGAGCAGCTGGCCGCCAGCCGCGAAGTGGCCATGGAGCCACTACCGGCCGATATCGGCGCTGCCGCGGAGGCGGAAAAGGTTTCGGCCTAGCCCGGGCGGCAGCCCCTCGCCCGCGAGTGGCGGCTGCTTTCGCTGAACTAAGTGGATCACCCAAGGCGATCGCGCCTTGGGTGATTTTTCTTTAGGGGGGTGTCGTCGGTATGACTCCGCTCGGACCACGGCTGGTTCCGTCCGGCGACAGCGGGTGCGGCCCCGGCGGTGTGGGCGTGTAGTCGCGATATCTTTGGTTGGCCTGATCCCGATCCGCGGCTTTGTCGAAGTCTCTTCGCTTGGCGGGAGAGATACCGTCGAGTTTGGGCGCGCCGCCGATGTCGACGCCGAATCGCTCGTTGCAACGGGCGCGTTCCAGGGCGCTGAGGCCGACCGCGTCAGGGTTGGCGCAGCCCACCAGGGTTCCACGCAGCCCGCCACCGCC